>DERU01000315.1 GCA_002361095.1 Lachnospiraceae bacterium UBA3332 | reverse complement strand
CGTGCGCTCCTGTGCCCGCCATTTGGAGGCTGCCCATGCCCTGCGGATCCTCTGCTGTCTGCTCCCCGGTTTGGCATAAGCCCTCCCCTGCCCCGTGAAAAGTAACGATCTGTTACCAACTTTTGCAAAAATAATAAAAAGGATCTTGACTTTTGGGTGGTTTTGGGATAAAATTAATTTTGCTGTTAGGGATTGATTTTCTAAACAGTTAAATTGTGCGCGTGGCTCAGCTGGATAGAGCGTCTGACTACGGATCAGAAGGTCGGGAGTTCGAATCTTCTCGCGCACGCGAAAAGGAACCCGGAGATGATTCGGGTTCTTTTTTTATACGGCAGGAAATGAAATTTCCTGCCGTATAAAAAAAGAACGTGATGCATACTCGCACGTAAGGAAAAAGCTGCCGCCAGGCGTAAATTCATGGGAATGTTTCAATAAAATGTACCGTTGCCATATCCCAGTATTTCTTATACACGCTTTGCTTTTCGCCGTTAAGGTTTAACTGATACATACGAAAGGTAACGGGCAAATTTTTGGGCTGCCATTGTTCTTCATAAGAATATTGATAAGACATGCCCAGGCGTTTCATCACATTTCCGCTGCGAACGTTATGAATGTCATGCGTGGCTGTAATATAAGGGATGTTATCTCTTTTTAACTGCGCGATAACCGCTTGGCCTGCCTCCGTTACAATTCCCCTATGCCAAAATTCCTTACACAATCCATAGCCGAAATCATGGCTGTCATCCATGTCGGCGTTTACATACCCGACGGGAATATTATCCTGTTTCAGACAGACGGCATAGCGATATCCTTGCGGTTTCCGGTACGTATTTAGGTAATGTTTTTCCAGTAAAATTTTTGCGTCCTCCAAATTTTTTGCCGGAAACCACGGCAAATAAGTATTGACTTCTTTGTCCGCATAAATGCAAAAGAAAGCATCTAAATCGTCTGCCGTAAATTTTCTTAGAATCAGCCTTTGGGTGACGAGTTCGGGGGTGTTTATGAATCGCAAATTCTCCGCTCCTTTTCCATAATAAAATTTGTGAGAAAAATGCCTTTCCGTTCTACTTGCTGTTCTTTGACGGTTTTATAACCTCTTTTTTCAAAAAAAGGCTTTGCCGTAATGGAAGCGTGGGTAATAATGTTTCCCCGGACTGCTTGCTCTAATTGATTGCAAATAGCGGTGGCGATGCCTTTTCCCTGGTAATTTGCATGGACGTACAGACGGTCAAGATAGCCTGTGCGGTCAATGTCGCCAAAACCGGTGATGATTTTGTGATCAACTGCAACGATGCTATAATGCGCCTGAAAAGACTGATTCCACTTTTCTAAATCTATTTTTCCGGCTGCCCATACATCCAATTGTTCTTTTGTGTAATCCCTTGCGTTAATCGTGTGGACCGTATGATAGAACAGATCCGCCAATTCTTTACAATCATATGGCTGATAGTGCCTGATGACCATTTTAATCCTCATTTCTGCGCCGCCTTTTTTGTGCATAAGCGGCTGCGTGGCAAGCGGCGTCATAGGAAGAGTATAGCATATACCCGGCCGGATCACAACGACGCATATGGACTTCGGCTTTTGAAAATTTAAAAATGGTTGCTTTTTGCGGGATGGGAAAGGGCTAAAAACGAAAACGGCCTCCGGATAACCGGGGCCGTTTTCGTTTTCTTATGAGGGGGGAGATAGTGAGTGTTTCAACTATCCAAGACTTATGATACAAATAAAATGTGTCGGCGATGTGTCAAAACTATAAAAAAGACCTTAAAAGTCTTAAGATAAAGTGAAGAACCGTTTATGTTTCCGGCTGCGTGAAATCCGCGTAATGGCAAAGCCACATCACGCAGATATGGCATGGCAGGCCGCAGAAATCAGCGCAAAAAGCATATTTATGTCCAATCCTGTCTTTTGTATAAAAAGACTCCGATCGCGGTGCAAACAGCCGATAGGGCTCCCAGTATCAGCATTTCGTTCAGATGCCGGGTAAGGCTGTCCCCCGCAAAAACGCCCTGCATCAAATCAACCGCATGGGTCATCGGTAAAAAGCCGGAGAACTTTTTTATGCTGTCGGGAAACAACATATCCGGCATTGTCGCCCCGGACAAAAAAAGCATGACAAAATAAAACAGATAACAAAGCAAACTGGTACTCTTTAAATCCCGTCCGACAGCCGTAAAAAGAAATCCCATGGAAAATAAGGATGCCGTAGAAAGCAGGAAGCCCATACAGATTGCGGGAAACGTACCTCTTATCCGTATTTGGTAAAGGAGCTTTCCGGCGGCCAGTAAAATAATAATGCCTATAAGCGTCATGACAAAGTGGATGCATACTTGGGCGGACATAATACTTTTCTTTCCCGCCGGTGTGGCGTCGAATCTCTTATATATTTTTTTCTCTTTATATCCCGCTATGGTCAGAGGCAGCGACATTAAGCCGGTGACTCCCATTACCATGACGGCGTATGCCGGTATGGTAAGATCCATCATTCGGATATCTGCCCCTTCATAGACCGGCATGTTTCCGTAGATGCCGCCGAACAGAAGAAGCATCAGCACGGGAAACACAAGCGTAAAGAAAAAGCTGAAAAAGTCGCGTGTAAACAGACAGAATTCCGTTTTGCATATAACTCCGAATCGTTTCATATTAGCCTCCCTGCCCGCTTTAGCGGGCGTAAATTCACGGTTGAAAAACTGTCGCATATGGTTTTTCAACCTAGCCTATTCCCTCCATGGTGAGTCCGGTTGTTTTTGGGGCAATCATTAAATAAAGTTTCTCCAAGGAACAATTTTCTTTCCACTCGGATGGGGAAACCCGGCTTTTTACATATTCCCGGAATTTTTGCTGGGTTCCGAAGAATTGCTGCTTTCCTTTTTCAAGATAGAGAATCTTATCGGCAAGCGCTTCTGCCTCGTCTAAATAATGGGACACCATGATAATGGAAACGCCGTTTTTTCGTATGTTTTCAAAACTGCTCCACATATTCTGCCTGACCTCCGGATCCAGTCCCGTTGTCAGTTCGTCCAAAATTAAAAGTTTCGGGCGTCCCATAAGGGAAAGCAGGACGGAGAGCCTCTGCCTTTCTCCGCCGGATAGCTTGCGGACAGGGCATTTTCTTTTATGGTCCAGCCCCAGCTGCGCCAGCAGTAAATTCCAATCGGCCGGTCTTTCGTAGAAGCTCGCAAACAGCCGGCATAGTTCCGCGACTTTAATTCTCATGGGATATTCCGTTTCCTGCAATTGGACGCCCATTTGCTTATAGACCTGGCTGCGGTGCAGCCAGGGGTCTTTTCCGAAAACCAAAACCGAACCGCCGTCCGGTTTTCGCAGTCCTTCCGTGCATTCTACAGTTGTGGTTTTTCCGGAACCGTTTTGTCCGATAATGGCTAAAATTTCCCCCGGATTAACGGTAAACGAAACGTTTTGGACTGCCCGTATGCTTTTGTAAGACAGACTCAGGTTTTCCGCCTGTACGATTGCCTGTGACATTTTTTCCCTCCTTTATTGTGAAAATCCCGGACGGCGGCCGCGTAAGCGCGCGGCAATGCCGTTTCCGGTAACATTATTGTATGGGGAGGCTTAAAAACGCACAAGAGGATTTGGGGCAGCGGCAGGCTGCGCTGTGTGAAAGGTTCAAATCCGCGTTTGAAATGCACGCATTCATAGCGCTGGTGTGTTATAATAGTGATACCGGTTGAACGGGAACGCATAGGAGGCGCATATATGAGGGTTGAATGCAAAATTGATGAAAAGTATAAGGAGCCGTATGCAGTTCTTCATATAAACAGAATGACACAGGCAATTGCAAAATTAATAACCATGTTGGAAAAAGAAGAGGCAGATTCCATGGCGCTGGTTGCAATGCAGGAAAGAAAGACTTATTTTTTGGAATCGGAAGAGATTGAACTGGCGCGTACCGAAGGCAGGGAGGTGGTTTGCTACGACAGGCTGAGGAAGCGGTATATTTTAAATAAGCCCCTATATGAACTGGAGGATATGCTGGATATTCATTTTGCACGGATTTCAAAATCCACGATTATCAATATCCGCCAAATCGATCATGTGGAGGCAGGATTTAACGGTACGATGGAACTGGTAATGAAAAACGGGGTTACGGATTATATTTCCAGAAGCTTCCGGAAGGCGTTTAAAGAAAGGCTGGGATTGCGTTAATATGAAATCTGTCGTGAAGTTGGTAATCAAATATATGTTGTACGGGATTTCCCTGGGATGTACGTTCTTTGTGATTATGTGTTTATCCTTCTTTATCGGAGGCGGGGAAGAATTTTTGACGCCGATATACAAAGATTTTGCAAGGCATGCCGTCGGAGCCATGATCATTGGGCTTGCATGCGGGGGAACGGCTATCGTTTATCAATTTGACCGTCCGTGCGGACTGGTGAAAGTAATCATTCATTTTTGCGTCGCAATGGGCGTTTTTTATCCTGGCGCCATTTATTTGGGATGGATTCCCTTTTATCCGGACAGGATTTTGTACACCGTCCTGCAGTTTCTGTTTTCCTGCGTCATTTTCATGGTTATCTGGTTCTGCTTCTATCTGTTTAACCGAAATGAAGCAAAAAGAATAAATGAAAGGCTGCGGGAACTGGAACAGGATTGCCGTTTGGACCGTTAGTAAGCCCTGTGCAAACGCATGCCGTATTATGCCAGCAATTCCTTGCGTACGATATCATTCATAGGATCAATGGCAAACAGAATTTCTTTGCGGCATAGTCCTTTTACTACATATGGTACTCCAAAGTGACCATTCGGATACGTGCATCTGCTTTTGCGTAATGCAGAACAGTGTCATATATTTGCTTTTCTGACCGCATCCCAATTTCTCCTAATTATATATGTTTCTCTGCTCTCTGTTTGCGGCTGATATCATTTGTTCAATTAGTAGGTATAAGTTCGTTCCTTAGAACTTCCGGGCGCCTGAAGTTTTGACAGTGCTATTTTACCATAAACATCCGTGTAATTCCACTGGGTTTTGCCTGTGAGGCGGCACTGCTGTGCTATTAAAGAAAAAATTTAAAAAAACCCTTGCTTTTTTCGGGGTTATCCGTTATACTAACAAATGCTGTGACAGGATAGCTGGGATGCATAAGGTTGCTGCAACGGAAAATACATAATCCCTGCAGGTTTTTATGCGGAGCGAATGTCAAGTTTGAAAATTGACGACAAGTCACTGTACAAGATAACAGCACCCGTCAGGGGATCGCCTGACCGGGGGAAACGACGTGGAAGTCCGGCAAAAAAGGGAGAGGGAGTGCCTTTCCGGGTTGCTTTTTAACAGGACACACACGGGAGAGTGTACAGTCACCGCTTGTCGCACTTCATGAAGAGCGCGAAAAGGAGGCGACTTTTTTTATGGCAAATCAGGTAATGCGTATTACACTGAAAGCTTACGATCATCAGCTGGTTGATGCGTCTGCGAAGAAAATCATTGAAACGGTCAAGAAAAACGGGGCACAGGTGAGCGGACCCGTACCGCTTCCGACCAAGAGGGAAGTGGTCACGATTTTGAGGGCTGTCCACAAGTACAAAGACTCCAGGGAACAGTTTGAACGCAGAACCCACAAAAGGCTGATTGATATCATTGCACCCACACCCAAGACCATTGATGCGCTGCAGAGATTGGAAATGCCGGCCGGTGTCTATATTGATATCAAAATGAAAACCAAATAACAAATCAGGAAACCTCTACAAAGACGTATGAATAGTCCAACGGCCATGCTAAAAGCTGCGGCTGCGAACATTCCGCTATGTAGAACAAGACAGGAGGTCATTGCATGAAAAAAGGTATTTTGGCGATTAAAGTCGGAATGACACAGATTTTTAACGAGGACGGCACGCTGGTTCCGGTAACGGTTTTGCAGGCGGGTCCTTGTTTCGTGACACAGATTAAAACAATGGAAAACGACGGCTACGAGGCCGTACAGGTCGGTTTCGTAGACAAGAAGGAAAGAATTGTCAACAGGGACAAGGCCGGCAAAAAGGAAGTGATCCACAGACACGGCGTGGGCAAGGCACAAAAGGGACACTTTAATAAGGCGGGCGTTTCCTGTAAGAGATATGTGAGGGAGTTTAAGTTTGAGAACGCTTCCGAATACGCTCCGGCGCAGGAGATCAAGGCGGATATTTTTGCGGTTGGCGACAGGGTGGATGCCACGGCAATCAGCAAAGGTAAAGGTTTCCAGGGCGCCATCAAGAGGCTTGGGCAGCACAGGGGGCCTATGGCGCACGGTTCCAAATTCCACCGCCATCAGGGTTCCAACGGTGCATGTTCCTCTCCGAGCCGCGTATTTAAGGGCAAAGGAATGCCGGGTCATATGGGCTGTGTGCAGGTTACCGTCCGCAATCTGGATGTGGTAAGGGTGGACGCAGAGAAGAACCTGATTCTTGTAAAAGGCGCAGTACCGGGCCCTAAGAAAGCATTGGTGACGATTAAAGAGACCACCAAAGCGGAAGCTTAAATCGGGAAAGGAGGAATACACAGATGGCAAACGTAACGGTTTATAATATGGAAGGCAATGAAGTCGGCACGATGGAAATCAGCGATGCGGTATTCGGTGTCGAAATAAACGAACATCTGGTACACATGGCGATTGTGCAGTATCTTGCCAATAAGCGCCAGGGAACACAGAAGGCAAAGACCCGTTCCGAAGTGTCCGGAGGCGGAAGGAAACCTTGGAGACAGAAGGGAACCGGGCATGCAAGGCAGGGATCCACGAGGGCGCCCCAGTGGAAGGGCGGCGGTGTCGTGTTTGCGCCTACTCCCAGGGACTACTCCTTTAAGATCAATAAAAAAGAGAAAAGGGCGGCTTTAAAGTCTGCGCTTACCAATAAGCTCGATATGCAGAATCTGGTGGTGGTAGACGAACTGAAGTTTGACACCATGAAAACCAAAAATTTTGTACGGGTCATGAAGAACCTGAATGTGGAAAATGCTTTGGTGGTGGTCAACGAGAATGACATCAATGTAATGAACAGCGCAAGGAACATTCCCACCATAAAAATGGCGCTGCCCAATACCATCAATGTCTATGATGTGATGAAAGCCAGAAAGCTGGTTTTGACCAAGGACGCTGTTAAGACAATCGAGGAGGTATACGCATAATGGCTGATCTTAAATACTATGACGTAATCCTTAAACCTGTCATTACCGAGAAGAGTATGGCAGGCATGAGCGAAAAGACTTATACCTTTCTGGTAAATCCGGAAGCAAATAAAACGCAGATCAAAGAAGCCGTGGAGAGGATGTTTGAAGGCACGAAGGTGAAGAAAGTCAATACCCTCAATGCCCCGGGCAAGAGCAAGAGACGCGGCACGGTGGTCGGAAGAACCGCCAAGATCAAGAAGGCTATGGTCACGCTGACACCGGACAGCAAGGATATTGAGATTTACCAAGGGCTTTAATCCGGACTGTGCGGCGTGATGCCCGAGGGGAAAACCGTTCGGTTTTCCGGCTATGTACCGAAAAGTACGATAATAAATATGAGGTAAAGGAGAAATCATCATGGGAATTAAAACGTATAATCCCTATACACCTTCCAGAAGACATATGACTGGTTCCGATTTTTCCGAGATCACAAAGAAAACTCCGGAGAAGAGCCTTTGTGTATCCCTGAAAAAGCATTCCGGCCGTAATAACCAGGGTAAGATCACGGTAAGACATCGCGGAGGCGGTGTCCGCAGGCAGTACAGGCTTGTGGACTTTAAGAGAAATAAAGACGGCATTCCGGCAACGGTAGTAGGCATCGAATATGATCCCAACAGAAGCGCCAACATTGCGCTGATCTGCTATGCGGACGGACAGAAATCCTATATCATCGCACCGGAAGGCCTGCAGGTAGGCTGGAAAGTCATGAACGGGCCGGAAGCCGAAGTGAGAATCGGCAATTGCCTGCCGTTATCCCAGATTCCCGTCGGTACGTATGTACACAACGTGGAATTATATCCCGGCAAGGGCGGCCAGATGGTTCGCTCTGCGGGTAACAGCGCACAGCTGATGGCTAAAGAAGGCAAGTATGCGACCCTTAGGCTTCCCTCCGGAGAAATGAGAATGGTACCGGTAGGCTGCCGCGCCACCGTCGGCGTTGTGGGCAACGGCGACCACAATCTGATCAATATCGGTAAAGCCGGACGGAAACGCCATATGGGTATTCGTCCCACCGTCCGCGGTTCCGTTATGAACCCGAACGACCATCCGCATGGCGGCGGTGAAGGTAAGACCGGTATCGGCCGTCCTGGTCCGAGCACTCCTTGGGGCAAACCGGCACTCGGCTTGAAGACACGTAAAGCCAAGAAGGCTTCCAACAAGCTGATTGTAAGAAGAAGAGACGGTAGGGCTATCAAATAATTTTAGGAGGAGAAAAGCAATGGCAAGATCACTGAAAAAAGGACCGTTCGCAGATGCCAGCCTGTTAAAAAAAGTTGACGCGCAGAACGCTTCCGGACAGAAACAGGTCATTAAGACCTGGTCCCGTCGTTCTACAATTTTCCCGTCCTTTGTGGGGCATACATTTGCGGTTCATGACGGGCGCAAACATGTTCCGGTATATGTAACGGAAGATATGGTTGGACACAAACTCGGCGAATTCGTCGCTACCAGAACCTACAGGGGCCATGGAAAAGACGAGAAGAAGTCCAAAGTCAGATAATTGAAAGGAGGTTTTTTCCATGGCAAAAGGACATAGATCCCAAATTAAGAGAGAAAGAAATGCGATTAAAGATACAAGACCTTCTGCTAAATTATCCTACGCAAGAGTGTCTGTGACAAAAGCATGTTTCGTGCTGGATGCCATCAGGGGCAAAGATCTTGAAACGGCGCTGGGTATCGTGACCTACAACCCCAGGTATGCTTCCAGCCTTTTGAAAAAGCTGCTGGAATCTGCGGCCGCGAACGCGGAAAACAACAACGGCATGAACAGGAACAACCTGTATGTGGCGGAATGTTACGCAAATAAGGGGCCTACCATGAAAAGGGTAAAACCGAGAGCACAGGGCAGGGCGTACAGGATTGAAAAAAGAACGAGCCATATCACCGTAGTGCTTGATGAGAAAAAGTAGGAGGAAAGATAATGGGACAGAAAGTTAATCCTCATGGTTTAAGGGTCGGCATCATCAAGGATTGGGATTCCAAATGGTATGCAGATGGCGAGTTTGCTGACTTTTTAGTAGAAGACTATAACATCAGAGAATATTTGAAGAAAAAGCTGTATAGCGCAGGCATCGCAAAGATTGAAATCGAGAGAGCGTCCGATCGTGTGAAAGTTATTATTTACACGGCAAAGCCCGGTGTCGTGATCGGCAAGGGCAGCGCGGAGATTGAGATTACGAAGAAAGAGCTGACCAAGCTGACAGGCAAAAAGGTTCTTGTGGATATTAAGGAGATCAAGAGACCGGATAAAGATGCACAGCTTGTAGCGGAAAACATCGCACAGCAGCTTGAGAACCGTGTATCCTTCAGACGTGCGATGAA
>DERU01000227.1:9825-10666 GCA_002361095.1 Lachnospiraceae bacterium UBA3332 | reverse complement strand
TATACCTACGGCCCCCCCATGGCCGTAGCCCCCATCAACGAAGTCCGGCGCGTAGTAGAATACGCAGTTTCCGAAATCGAACCGGCCAAAATCAATCTCGGCATTCCCAACTACGGATATGACTGGACCCTTCCTTATGTGCAGGGAACTTCCCGCGCCACTGCCATCTCCCTGCAGCGTGCCGTGGAAATTGCCATCGAAAACGACGCCGCCATCGCCTTTGACCCGGTAGCCATGTCCCCCCATTTTACCTATGAAAAAGACGGGCTGACCCATGAGGTTTGGTTTGAAGACGTCAGGAGCATCCGGGAAAAATTCGGGCTTATCACCGAATACGGGCTGCGGGGCGCCATATATTGGCAAATCATGCAATTCTTCCGTCCAAACTGGATTTTGATGGACGATACTTTCCGGATCCAGAAAGAAGCCGCCCTCTGACCGGCGCAGCGTAACTGCCGCCTGCCCGCTGCCGTCCGGCACTGTCCGAACGCTTTTCCTATCTGGCTCCGCTGCCGCAAAACACCTGTAACACGGTTTTCAGCAAAATTTTGATATCCAAGCCGATGGACCAGTTATCAATGTACTCCACATCCAAACGGACAATTTCCTCAAAGTCCGTGATATCGCTTCTGCCGCTCACCTGCCACATACCGGTCAGTCCCGGACGGAAACTCAAACGTTTCTTATGATAAGGACTGTATTGGGAAAATTCGTCCAGCGTGGGCGGCCTGGTTCCCACCAGACTCATATCCCCTTTGAGGATATTGATAAACTGCGGGAATTCATCCAAACTGGTTTTACGCATAAAACGGCCGATTTTTGTGATACGCGGGTCATTCTC
>DERU01000227.1:0-9502 GCA_002361095.1 Lachnospiraceae bacterium UBA3332 | reverse complement strand
GATACGCGGGTCATTCTCCATCTTGAACATCAGGCCGTTCATCTCGTTTAGCCCCATCAATTCTTTTTTGCGTTCTTCCGCATCCGCATACATGGAACGGAATTTATACATTTTAAAAATCCTGCCGTTGCGTCCCACCCGGCGCTGGGCAAAAAAAACCGGCCCGGGGGATTCCAGTTTGATAAGCGGCCCGGCGACAACGGTCAATACCGCCAATGCCACACAGCCCGCCAACGCCCCCGCCACATCCATCATGCGTTTTAACAGCGCCTGTCCCACCGGAACCACACGGTTCGCGTACGTTATCGTATAAAACCGCCCGAATTGGGAAAGCACCTTCTGGCGCGCCCCGTTGAGTTCCGGCACCGGGATGTGGTAATGGATGGTGATGCCCATCTGCGCCAAATCTTCCATCACGTCCAAAATCCCGGCCGCAGAGTCCCCGCCTGCCGCCTCCTGTGCAGAAGCCTCCTCTGCCACCACAATCACTTCATCCAGGGAAGCGTTACGGCAGTATTCCACCAGTCCGGTCCGGTCGGCCACCACCCTGATGCCTTCCACTTCCCTGCCCGGATTTTCCTGATCCAGCAGCACAATACCCGTCAATTCATAGCTGTAATCCTTTATGCTTTCCATGTCCTGTACCAAAGCGGCGGCATTGCGTAAATCCGCCACCAAAAGAATTTTTCTCGTTTCCCCGAAATAGCGGTACAGGACAGGCAGAATCCGTTTCCAAATCTGGTGCGCCGCAAACATACACAAACAGTCCAGCAAAATGAAATACAAAAAGACAAGGCGGGAATAGGCATCCAGCAGGCTCAAAAAATAGAGGATCACCGCAGCCCCGCAAAACAGCAGCACATTGTTCCGGACAATGCAGGCCAACTCATGCAAAGGTCCCCGCAAAAAAAATTTATTATTCAGATTCCGAAACAGATTGACCGCCAAATAGACGGTAAGGCAGACTCCCAGCAGCAGCCCGAAATCCATCCTTGCATTGTCGCTGTAAAAAAAACTTCCGTTTCTGATATAATTGGCGGTAATCAGGCTGACGGTAATGCAAATACAATCCAGCATCATCACAATCAGATTCTGAAGCCTTGATTTTCTCTGATACATCCTTGCTCCCCCTTCCCGTCAACATTCCACTTTGAGCATTTGGGCCTTTCCATGGATTTTTAACGGATTGGAACATGCGGGTACAAAAATACAATCCCCTTTAAAAAAATGAATCGCCGTTTTGCCCTCTTCCAGCAAAACGCCGCAGCCGCCGACGCACAGCAATACCTGAAAAGAGTTTTCACCCGTCCGAAAGTCCGCCATCTGCCTGCACCGTTCCGTATTGACCAGCTGCCGTTCCACTTGAAAATACTTGCACCGGCACAAAAGTTCCGTGGCGCACCCTTTCTTATACTGCAATACGCGAAGCGGCTGCCTGGGTTCTGCGCTGCTTTTTAAATTTGCAACATCCAGCGCTTTTTGTATATGCAGTTCCCTTTTTTTCCCGTCTTTGTCCACACGGTCATAATCATAAAGCCTATAGGTTAAATTGGAACTCTCCTGAATCTCCGCCAGCAATACGCCTGCTCCGATTCCGTGTACGGTTCCTGCTTCCACCAAAAAAACATCGTCCTTCTTTACCGGAACCTTCTGCAGGTACTTCCCGACCGTTCCCGTCTCCAGGCTTTTCCGCAAAGCCTCTTTCTGCATATCGTGATGAAAACCGTAAATGAGTTTTGCGTCCTTCGCGGCATCCAGCACATACCACATTTCCGTTTTGCCAAGGGAACCGTTTTCCTTTTCCATGGCATAAGCGTCGTCCGGATGCACCTGCACCGACAAATCCTTTTTGGCATCTATAAGTTTAATCAAAATGGGCAGTTCCCCTTTGCGCCTTGGATGGGATCCCAAATACTCGGGATGTTCCCGCAAAAGGTCAGTCAGCGTTTTGCCCGCATGCTCCCCCCCTGCCACAATACTGGGGCCGTCCGGGTGGGTGGAGCACTCCCAGGTTTCCGCCAAAGGACTGAGCGCAATTTCTTTGGAAAAATCGTCGTTTAAGCGGTTCCCTCCCCAAAGATAGTCCTTTCCGGCCGGCTTGAGCAAAAACGGGCTAGCGCTCCGGTTCGAATTTTCGCTTGTCATATACGCTGATCTCCTTGCCCAGCTGTACTTCTATCACCTTCAGTTCGGTGTCCGCAAGGATTGTATGGCGGCATCCCGCCTGCATCGTCACTACGTCCCCCGCCTGTACAGGCTGTTCCATACCGTCCACGATCGTGCGCCCCTCGCCGGAAATAATGGTCCAGACCTCATCCCTTCTCTCATGGCTGTGGTAATTCATGGAACAGCCCGGATTCAAAGTTACCTTGATCGTCATACTGGCATCTTCCACGTCAATGACCCGAAAGCTTCCCCAGGACTTCTCCGCAAACATGATGCGCTGGTTCATCTGATCCACATAGGGTTTGATATAGCTGGACTGCTCCTTGTCGGAAATCAAAATTCCCTCCGGGCTGGCGGAAACCACCACATCCTTTAACCCCATGCACAGCACCGGAACATCCAACTCGTTGACCACATGCACGTTTTCACAGGAGGGATTTAAAATCGCATTGCCGACGCTGTTTTCCTCCATCGCCTCGGTCAGGGTATTCCAGGTTCCCAAGTCTTTCCAAGCCCCTAAAAAGCGCAGGACTTTCATGTTTCTTTCCTGTTCCGCCACAACGCGGTCAAAGCTGACAGCGTCCAGCTGCATATAGCGGGCATACAGTTCGTCGTAATCCGACGTACCGATTTGTTCTTTCGCCTTTTCCAGCATGAACCCCAGCCTGAAAGCAAATACGCCGCCGTTCCACAAAGCCCCCTGCGAAATCCATTCCGCCGCTTCTTTTTGGTTCGGTTTTTCTTTAAACCGGCTCACACGGCTCACCTTTTTTGCATCCGCCGGCAGGATATATCCGTATTTTTCGCTCGGATAGGAGGGCGTAATCCCCAGCAAAACAAGATTTGCGTCCCCTTCCTTTAAAATCCTTTCCATTTCGGACAAAGCGGCAAAATATTCCGATTCCACATAAGGATCCACCGGACAAACCACCACAATTTCCTCCTGCGCAAGCCCCTTTAAATCATGCAAATAAGCGGCAGCCAGCGCCAGCGCGGGAAATGTGTCTTTGCGGCAGGGTTCCACACATATTTCCACTTCCTCCCCGATCTGGTTGTGGATCGCGGAAACCTGGGTTTTGGATGTCGCAATCGTCACAAAAGCATTCGGATCCGTCTCCCGAAGCTGCCGGTATATGCGCTGCACCATGGATTCATATTCCCCGTTTCCGGACTCGAATATTTTAATAAACTGCTTGGAGCGGATATCATTGGAAAGCGGCCAAAGCCTCTTGCCGGATCCTCCGGACAACAATATAATATTCATCTTTCTATCTTTCCGCCCGCATGGGATTGTGCAGGAAATCCTCATAAGCGAGCCGTATGCCGTCCTCCAGTTCAATCTTATATTTCCAGCCCAGTTTTTCCAATTTCGAGACATCCAAAAGCTTTCTGGGCGTTCCGTCCGGTTTGGATGCGTCCCATAAAATCCTGCCCTCGTAGCCGACCACCTTTGCCACAAGCCGTGTCAGTTCCCGAATGGTCAGTTCTTTGCCCGTACCCACATTCACCGTCTCGTTCCCGGAATAACGGTTCATCAAAAACACGCAGGCATCCGCCAGATCGTCCACATACAAAAATTCGCGCAAAGGCTCTCCGCTTCCCCAGCAAACCACCTCCCTGTCCCCTGCCTCCTTTGCCTCATGGAACCTGCGGATCAGGGCCGGAAGTACATGGCTGTGCAGCGGGTGATAGTTGTCGTTTGGCCCGTACAGATTGGTGGGCATGGCGGAAATATAATCCGTCCCATACTGGCGGTTCAAAAACTCGCAGTACTTCAGACCGGAAATTTTGGCCAGCGCATAAGCCTCGTTGGTCTTTTCCAGTTCGCTTGTCAAAAGACAGCTTTCGGGCATGGGCTGGGGCGCCATCCTCGGATATATACAGGAAGAACCCAAAAATAAAAGCTTCTTACAGCCGTTCTTCCACGCGGCATGAATCACGTTCATTTCCATCATCATATTCTCATACATGAAATCCGCCAGCGCTTCCTGGTTTGCCACAATTCCCCCAACCTTGGCAGCCGCAAGGAAAACATAATCCGGTTTCTCCTGCGCAAAAAAAGCATCCACCGCCTCCTGCCTGCACAAATCCACTTCCCGGTGGCTTCTGGTGACAATATTTTGGTATCCTTCCTTCTGCAGCGCACGGACGATGGCGGATCCCACCATTCCCCTGTGCCCTGCCACATAAATCTTTCCTTGTTTATCCATCCAAATCCTCATTTCTGCGCCGCCTTTTGCGGCAACGCGATGTGAAATCCGCGCAGGCGGTTTTTCATCCGCGATCTAAATCGGGTCGCTTGCGGAACCATTTGCCGGTTTAAGAAATAGACGTCAGACCATTTTTAAGCTTAACGCTTCCTTTTTTGCCAACTCCCTGTCGTGTTCCGCCATGATCCGAACCAATTCCTCATAACTGGTTTTCTGCGGATTCCATCCCAGTACGGTTTTCGCTTTCGTGGGATCCCCCCAAAGGTTGTCCACATCCGTAGGGCGGAACCATGCCGGATTCACACACACCAGCATTTTTCCTGTATTTTTGTCATAGCCCTTTTCCTCCAGGCCGCTGCCTTTCCAGACAATTTCCATTCCGTTTGCCAAAAAAGCTTTCTCCGTGAAATCCCTGACGGTATGCTGTTCCCCGGTGGCAATGACAAAATCCTGGGGTTCTTCCTGCTGCAAAATCAGCCACATACACTCCACATAATCCTTTGCATAACCCCAATCCCGTTTGGAATCCATGTTTCCCAATTCCAAATGATCCTGTAACCCCTCCGCAATCCTTCCCGCCGCAAGGGTGATTTTTCTGGTCACAAAATTCTCTCCCCTTCGCTCGGATTCATGATTAAACAAAATACCGTTTACCGCAAACATCCCGTAGGCCTCCCGGTATTCTTTGGTAATCCAAAAGCCGTATTGTTTAGCTACCGCATAGGGGCTATAAGGATGGAAGGGAGTGGTCTCCTTCTGCGGCACCTCTTCCACCTTGCCGTAAAGTTCCGAGGTTGACGCCTGATAGATTTTGGTCTGTTGATCCAATCCCAATATGCGCACGGCTTCCAAAATCCGCAAAACGCCGATGGCATCCACCTCCCCGGAATATTCCGGCACATCAAAGGAAACCTGTACATGGGACTGGGCCGCAAGATTGTAGATTTCGTCCGGTCTTACCAGGGCAATGATGCGCATCAGGGATGAAGAATCCGCCAAATCCCCGTCGTGGAGTTTCACTTCCCCATGCGCAAGCAAATGGTCGATACGCGACGTGTTGGCCAGCGACGCCCGGCGGGTAATCCCGTGAACCTCATACCCTTTTTCCAGCAAAAGTTCTGCCAAATAGGAACCGTCCTGCCCTGTGATACCTGTAATTAACGCTTTTTTCATGTAAACCTCAACTTTCTAATCAAGAATTTATACAAACTGGGAATCCCACACATCCACACCGCTGTTTTGGAACACTTCCTGCAGCCGTTCCCGAAGCTGCGCCCGGGAAACGCCCTTTTTCAAAATCACCTGCAAAAAGCCCCCGCCCCCCGCGCCGCAGATAAACCGGCCGTCGATCAAATCTTCGCAGGCAAGGAAAATCTGCTCGATACAGGTATTGGTCGCGGAAGGATCCAGCTGCTTTGACAATTCCCAATGCTTGTTTAAAAGCCTTGCAAATTCATCAATATTTTCCCTTTCCAATTCAAATTTCATCAAAATGGATAACGGCTGCATATCGTGGAGCGCCTGAATAGACTCCGGCCGGTTCCCGATATAATTGCCGATCACACTGCGCAGTAAATTTCTGGCAAGCCTTCTCTGTCCGGTATAAATCAGGGCAAACCGTTCCTCCAGTTCCTTTTTTGCCCTATCGGACAAAAGCACCTGCTCCACATGGATTTTCTGCTCGATACCGGGTTTGGAGGTGATGAATTTGATTCCTCCCGTCAGGCCCCCCACCTGATCCTGCCAGCCTCCCCCGGTACTCATGATCTGCTCCATCCCAAGGACAACCCCATAGATCTCCTGATCCGCCAGCGGCTCCCCCAAAAACGCAAAGATCGCCCGGATACAGCCTCCCGCCAAAATGCTGCTGGTGCCGAGTCCAGAACCTTTGGGAATCCCGCGCACCTGCGTGGAAATATAGATTCCTCCCCCAAGCCTCGCAAGAATTTCCCGCAAAGTCTCGGACGTATGCAGGGGAATGATCCCGGAACTGATCAGGGCCGCCTTGTGCAGGGCAAAAGGATCAAAGGGGTTATGGCAATCCAAAATCTCCTCCACGGTATCCGCAACGCCAAATACCCCCACATCCGTACTTTCAAATTCCACATGGAAATCCGCAAGCCTGCGCACTTCCACCTGAATCGGGAAAATGCCCTGCAGCTTCAGGGCGGCATTTAAGACAATGCCCCCCCTTTCGTTACAGTGAGGCGGCGTATCCGTCCAGCCCCCGCCCCAGTTGACGCGGACAGGAAGTTCCACCCGCACCTGCTCCTCGCAAATCCGGTACTTCCTTCCGTCTTTGATGCTGCGCACTGCCGCCTGGTAGATTGCATCCTGTATGGTCGTAAAACACAGCCCCTCCGTGACCTCATAGCTTTGTCCGTCAAATTTTACATTATTATCCCGCATAAAACGGGAAACCGCATAATAAATCCGGATTTTCAAACTGAAATCCGCATTTTGGGCATCCGAAAGAAGCGTGCGGTACACGTCCTGCGTGATCCCGCGCACCCCAAACACCTGTAATGCCTCCCTGTAATATACGTTTTCTTCCAACAGGTTTAAAAATTTGCGGGACAAAATGCGGCTCTCCAGTTCCCTTGCCCAACGCAGCGCTTCGTGGGTATCCGCAGCGTTAAAGCTGGAACACAGACTCTCCCTTTTCGCCTGCTTCCACCATGCGATCTCTTCCGCACCGGCACTTCCGCATGCCATTTTATAAACCGTCAATCCGGCCTCCACCGCATCCTGCATCGTCTCGCATACCGGATATAGCCTGGCAAACCACAGGTAAGTTTCCTGTGTCTGCCACAAGTCCTCTTTCTCCAGCCGGTTTTGCTCCACAAATTTTCGCAGCGTCGTCCCCAAAAACGGGGCATCCTGTTCATACCTGGACTTGGGGTTGTCTCCGGTTCCGTAAATGCGCGCCACATAAGAGCCCCCCCGCAGCGGCAGGCCATGCAGCACGATCCGCGCAGGCACTACAACATTGCGCAGCTTTAGGCCGGATACAATGGAACCCTTCTCCACACGGCTGTTCTCCAATATATAACAATCTTCCAAATATACGTTTCTTTCCACCTTCGCCCGTTTGCCCACATAAGCGTTATGGGAAGCGTAACCGTTCTCCCCGGAAACGGTGCTGACCACATGCCGGTTCCAATCCAGAAAACCATAATCGACAATATCGCCGGTAACCAGCCCCAGCAATTCCTGCGTAGTTCCAAAATGAATAAATTCCGCCGGAGAAAGACACAGCAGTTTCATGGAAAAGGGCGAAAGAACCTTCCATAGCTTTTCCCTGCAGGAGAGCAGTTTTGCATTGATCGTCCCCTCTGCGGCCTCCCGGTAATACTGCTCCAAGGTGGCATCCTTTGCCAAAGGATATAAAAAATCCCCGTAAAAGCTGATCCTGGCTTCCTCATTGACAAATTCCGAAAACTTTTCTTCATCCACCCTGTTTCCTGTGCTGATAAGGGAAAACAATGCGTTGATCAGGGATATATCCAGCACCACCGCACCGGTATCCAGGTCCACGTTATCCTGCGCATTGACCGCCCCCATGCGGCGCAGATTTTCCTCGGACTGTTTATGCAAAAACTTTCCGACATACCCATTCCCGTCGTTTAAAAACACCCCGTGTTCTTTCCCGGTCTTCACGTTCTCTTTGATGGAAATCGCCGCCGCCCCGCGAAACTGTAAATCCAGCTGCAACGGATTAAACAATAGCAGCACATCCCCGGACAATACCAGCATTCCCTCCCGGATGCGGGAAGGAACGCCCGACATGGCAATCACAAACTCATCAAAAAGGGTCGAAGCAAATCCGTTTGGCAGTTCCCTCGGAACGGGGGAAAACAGCTTTCCCACTGCGGAATACTGTGGAACGCGTTTGGAATCCCCTCCCGAATGGATGACCAAAATCCGTTTCCCGCCAAAAGGATCTTTTGTCTCTCCCACACACTGTGCAATATATTTGAGCACATGGAATGTCGCCCCTCCGGATCCAACCCTTTTCCCCTCCGGATCCGGCAAAACCGCATAATGGGTTGCCTTCGGCAACAGGCCGTTGTCCAACCGGTACGCAATCTGCTCCCGGTAGGTAGCCGCCTGCTCCTCATTGGAAGCTGTCAGGATTAAATAATCCCATTTCAGAAAATGATCTTTTTTTAAACTCCGTTCATAATCCTCCCAGGAATCCAAATAGCTTTGCCTGAGGAAAAGATTCTTGATTGTTTTATAATTCATCGGCTGTGTTCCTTTGTTATTCTTCATTCTGTTTTTCGCCAACAGTTCATATCCTGAAAAACATTCCAAAAAAAACGAAAAGAAACAGCACAAGATCAAAGTTTCTTCTCAGCTTTTCCCGCATTCGCATTACCCGCACTTTAAAACAACTCTCCGTAACCCCTAACTTCTTTGCCATTTCCGATACTGTGTACCCAAACCCATAATACTGCAGCAATATATCCAATTCTTCATGGGAAAGCGTCTCTTCCACGGAAGAACACAAATCCACCATATCATAGGAACTGGATTCCTCCGTCTGATCCGAAAGCGCCTCCAGCATTTCTTCTTCGTTATAATATACCATGCTCCTGCGTACAAGCCATTTTTTGATTTTATTCTTTGCCACCACCATCAAAAAACCGCCGATATTGGGATGTTCCCTTAATATATCCCATTTTTGATAGGCTACCCAAAACACATCCTGGGTCAGATCCTCGGCCTCCATTACATTATTCCGAATCGCTCTGGTAATATACCGATTGATCATGTCATAATACTGACGGTATACCTCCTCAAAGCTATCCTTCCTATCTCCCATAAGACAACCCTTCCTTTGTAAAACTTCTTCATATGCGGCGCAAAACCGTCTCATAGACCATTATAACCCGTTCTCTCCATTTCTTCAACCTAAAAATAGAGTGCGCAGGCGACTTGCGTCACTTACGCACTCTATTCTGCCATAACCGTTTAACAAACGGAATTGTCATGCAATGCTATTTCTCACAGGGTTTCGATCTCGGCAACCAGTTTCTTGAGTGCGGCAAGCGCTTCCTCCGGAAGCGCGTCATAGCCGCCCTTCTTGGTATTGAAACCTTCCACCGCATTCACCCTGGTGT
>DERU01000055.1:10103-20778 GCA_002361095.1 Lachnospiraceae bacterium UBA3332 | reverse complement strand
GGCCGGGTGTGGGCAGAGCCCACGGAAAAAAGCAGCCGGGATGCTTTATTTTTGGTGCAAAAAATCAGACATTCCTGTATAAGACCATGAGAATTGGCAATACTATAATCAGGAAGATAAATCGACACCAAATTCAAGCTAATAATTCGACAGAATACGGTACATATCTAAATCTTATCGGAAGGATTTTTCCTCCATAGACACAGAAAAATTTACAGCCTCGTTACTGAAGGGCAGAGCCGGTTTTTACGGTTTCTGCCCTTATCTGCATTATACAGGGATTTTTAGGTATGTCAATAAGACCTGCCTTTTTCAGGGCATTTTTACAGTTTTCTGTCCGCCAGACGTTCCTCAAAATAAATCTCCAACCGGGAGTGGATCTGTCCCCAGTCCTGTCTATGTCCGGTCCATTTTTTCGTGATGTCCATCGTTGCCAGATACAGCATTTTTAAGAGACTGTCATCTATAGGAAACACAGTCCTGGATTTGGTTACTTTGCGGAACTGCCGGTTGAATCCTTCAATGGCATTCGTCGTGTAAATAAGGCGTCTGACTGCCTCCGGGTATTTAAAACAGGTGGAAAGCGTCGGCCGGTTGCCATGCCACGATTTATGGATTTTGGGATATTTGGCATCCCATTTATCCCGGAACGGCTCCAGTTCATTTAAGGCTGCTTCCTCTGTCGGGGCAGCATACACATGCTTTAAGTCTGCCATCAGTTTCCTGATGTCTTTGTAAGAAACGGATTTTGTAGCGTTCCGGATCTGATGAATGGTGCAATGCCGGATCTCGGCCTGCGGGAAGCCGGCGGGACCATCTGCACAGGCAGTCAGGGTATCCTCCACGCCGCGGTTCCTAAGACCGTTCATAATGGAGGGCCAGAATCTGGCGCTTTCGTTTTCCCCCACATACATACCCAGTACGCCCTTTTTCCCACTCATATCAATGCCAGGGGCGATATAAACCGCACGTTTTACAATACGTCCCCCGCTGCGGACATGGTAGCGGATGGCATCCATAAAAACAACGGCATATACTTCTTCGAAAGGACGTTCCTGCCATTCTTTGACGATAGGAAGTATCTTGTCCGTGATCCGGCTGATGGTGCTGTGGGAGATATCCATATCACAGAGTTCTTTCATATGGGATCCTATCTCACCGGTAATCGTACTTGGAATGGCCGAGTCCTTCATCAAGTTCCTCATCCAGGACGCCTTCCAGAAGAACGGACATCATGTCACAATTCCCGGAAAAGCTGTGCGCCGCGCCGTCCCAGGTATTTCCATGCCCCTGCCGCCAGCAGGGCGAGCACCGCCGTCTGCGCCAGACAAAATCCCAAAAAAGGAACCACATTCCTGGTAAACAGCAGCAGGGCCGACAGTACCCCCGCAAACAGCAGTCCCCCAAAGACGCTGATCAGGGCGGAAGCGGAATTTTTCACGACCCGCATATCGCCCGCCTCCAGGCTGGGAAAATGCAGATTAACAACAAGTCCGGCCTCCGCAAGAAACGTCCCCAGGGCCAGGCAAACCAAAAACATGCATCCCCCCTCCGGTACCGTCACAAAACCGGAAATTATAAAAAGCAACGTAGTCAAAAACACGACCGGAACCGCTACAATCAGATTCAGCGCCGCCTTTGCGGCAAAAAGCGTTTTGGTATCCACCGGCGCTTCCTTCAAAATCCAGATCGCGTTTCCTTCCAGGCTGATCGACACGGCAGAGGGATACAGCATGGACACCATCAGTTCCATACAAGCCAAAAACAGGGGCGCCATCCATTCTTTTCCCATCACTTCCACAAAAACAGACATATTCTTTTGGTCTACCGCCACCCACACGGCAAAGCCCACCAGAAGCACCGCGCTGATACAGCAGTTCATCAGATATGCGGGTGTATTGAACAAACGGATCAACTCTTTTTTCAGAATGGCCAGCCCCTGCCCCTGCGCCTTCATCTGCCCCAGCCGGTAATCACTCCTCAAAATACGCGACTGCAGCCCGGAGAGAATTTTGCGGTATCCCATAGAAAACAGCCAGACAAATCCCACGAAAGGAAGGACACTGACCAGAAGTGCCAGAACCAGCGCACCCACGTCTCCCGCAAGTCCCCTGCCCATCCATCCGAACACAAAAAGCCAGGTCGCAAACAACCGCTCCGCTTCCTGCCGCCCGGCCAAAAGCACCTCCGACAAGCGGTTGATCTGCATACTGCCCACAAACAATACCGCAAACAGCACAATACCGGCCAAGTTCTGCATCAGCGCCCTATGCCTGGCCCGGCTGCCCAAAAAGGCCATCAAAAGGCCGCCGATTCCCGACAACAGCGTACCCCAAAAGGGCAGGGCCACAATCACTACCAAAAGCCGCAAAAAGCACCCTGCATCCGGCACAATTCCATAATAATAAGCCGCAATCCCCACCGGAACCATCCACAATCCCGAAAACAAAAGATTTTCCACATACAGGGCTGCCATCTTGGAAAATGCCACATGGAAGATCCCCACCGGAAGGGACAAAAGAAAATCCGTATCCTTTCCCCCAAACAGGGCGCTGCCCGCAGAAGGCAACGTAAATACAAGGCCGATGGGCGTCACCAGCAGCGCCATCACCGGGACAAAAAACTCTCCCACCCCTGCCTGCACCAACATACTTCCCAGCATATTGCTATACAGGCCGGACAGATAAAGCGCCAGAAAAGCAATCAGGGCCAGCGCCCCTGCGGCGCCGAACCGTTTTTTCTTCCCCCTGGATACCTGCAGGGCGTTTAGCATCTGTAAAAAACCCACTTTACTTAACTGCCATAACTCACGCATGATTCTCCTCCACCCCGCTTCTCTCCTGCTCCAACTCCAAAAATACGGCTTCCAGACCTTCTTTTCCCACGATCTGCTCTGTCGGCCCCTCCTCCACCAGCTTCCCGCTGCGGATAATGGCGATGCGGTCGCACAATTTCTCCGCCACCTCCAACACATGGGTGGAAAACAACACCGAACCGCCCTGGTCGCAAATCTCCCGCAGCAGCTTTTTCGTCTCAAAAGCCGCCGCCGGATCCAGACCCACAAAAGGCTCATCCAGCAAAAGCAGCTTGGGGGCGCGGATCAGGGCCGATATAAGGGCCAGCTTCTGCTTCATCCCATGGCTGTAGGCCGAAACCGAACTTCCCAGCGCTCCCGTCATTTTATAAATCTCGGCATAGCGGGCAATCCGCTTGGTGCGCTCCTCACCGGAAATCCGGTATAAATCCGCCACAAATTTCAGATACTGAATGCCGGTCATAAAATCATACAGATCCGGATTGTCCGGTAAAAACGCCATCACCCGTTTGGCCTTGACCGGCTCCTTTCGGATATCGTGCCCGTCGATACGAATCGTCCCTTCCGTAAAGTCCAGGATCCCCGCAACACAGCGCAGCGTGGTAGTCTTGCCCGCTCCGTTATGACCGATAAACCCGGTGATCTGACCGTCCGGTACCACAAAATTCAAAGATTCCACCGCCCGCTTGTCTTTTGTATAGGATTTTGAAAAATCCATGATTTCCAGCATATGCCACTCCGTTTCTACCAAAATCTGGTTTCCCGCAATCATTTTTGTTTACGCTCCATGGGGCAAACCCGCATGGATCCGTGCCCTTCACAGCTTCCCTTTCCGCTCCGGCGGCACTGCACACGCAGGGAATGGGTTTCTGTATTATTGGTTTAATACAAGGATACATCACTGGCACGCTGTTGTCAATGTTTTTTTATTCCTCCACATGATATTGCAGCATCTCATACTGCAGCCGCGTCCCCTCGGCAATATTTTCCGGCAAAAGCGCGCGTGCCACAAGCTTGGTCTCCCCGTCCGGTATATCGCACCGGCGCAGATTCGCATAATCCCCGTCAATACTTTCCACAACATATTTGCAGTTCAACATATTTTACCTCATTTCCGCGCTGCTTTCTGCGCATAACGAGTTTGTGGCAAGCAGCGCGCAGACACAAACCTCGCGATTGAAAATTCCAATTTTCAATCTTCCTCTCCTTCCGCCGCACAAGCGGCATTTACAATTTTCGTAACCGTCCCGTTGCTTTTCATGGTGGGAAAGGTCCTGGGCCAAACCGGAGGGCGGACGGGCGCGGAGGAACCTTTTAGGGGGGGCAATATCCAAAGCGGAAAATTCCGCCAAATTCTCACGGGATTCCTAAACGCTTTCGGCTCCATTTTTCGTAACATTGGATTTTTCAATTGAACCTCTTACATTATCATGATATACTGGTAGTCAGAAACACCGTAAAAAAGTGTGCGCATACGCGGCCCCGGAACACAGAAAGGATGAACAACCGTATGGCAATGAACGAATCCGCCGAAAATTATCTGGAAACCATTTTGATACTGGGTAAGACCCATCCCGTCGTACGTTCCGTGGATGTGGCGGACGAACTGGGCTTTAAAAAATCCAGCGTCAGCGTCGCAATGAAAAACCTCCGTGAAAAACGACATATCACTGTAACCAAAGAAGGCTTCATTTACCTGACAGAATCCGGCAGGCAAATCGCCGAAATGATTTACGAACGCCACGAAGTCCTTTCCCAATGGCTCATCCATCTGGGCGTAGATCCCAAAGTCGCGGTGGCGGATGCCTGCAAAATCGAACACGACGTCAGCGCCGAAAGCTTCGAAGCCATCAAACGCCATATACAGCAAACACTTTGAGAAACGCCGCCCCGGGTGAATAGGGATTTGCAGACAGGGCGTGGACCTTGCGGCGGGCAGGGCGTCCCTGTGGGCCGGAGGGTTCCCCCGCGGGCGCAGGCACATGTCAACATGCAAAACGGGGAATTTCGCAAAAATGCCGTTCCATTCTAAACCGCCGGAATGCGCGGAAACTCGCTGCGCTCAAACAGTCCGCGCATTTCGGCAAGAATGGAACGGCGTTTTTGGACAATTTCGCCGTTTTGCATGTAAGCATATGCCTGCGCCCGCGGGGGAACCCTCCGGCCCACAGGGACGCCCTGCCCACCGCAAAGCCCACGCCCTGTCTGCAAATCCCAGCGGCCAACGGTTTTAACAGGAGTACTGGCTGTTATACAGATTGGCGTAAAAGCCGCCTGCCGCCAGCAGCGTCTCATGGCTGCCCTGTTCGATAATGTGCCCGTCTTTCATCACCAAAATGGTATCCGCATTGCGGATGGTGGAAAGGCGGTGCGCCACGATAAAGCTGGTACGCCCCTCCATCAGTTTGGCAAAAGCGTTTTGAATCTTAATTTCCGTCCGGGTATCGATGGAAGAAGTCGCCTCGTCCAAAATCAGCATCGGCGGCCTGCACAGCATAATACGGGTGATACACAAAAGCTGTTTCTGCCCCTGGGAAAGGCTGCCGCCGTCCTCCCCGATCACGGTATTGTAGCCGTCCGGCAGCCGCATGATAAAGCTATGGGCATGACAGGCTTTCGCAGCCGCCACCACCTCCTCCTCGGAAGCGTCCGGCTTGCCCACCGTGATATTGTCCCGGATGGTTCCGCTGCGCAGCCAGGTTTCCTGCAGTACCATTCCGTAACCGGCACGCAGACTCTTTCTGGTCAGCATGCGGATATCGTTTCCGTCCACCCGTATACAGCCCGCCGTCACATCGTAAAAACGCATCAGCAGATTGATCACCGTAGTTTTTCCGCAGCCCGTGGGTCCCACAATGGCCACCCGCTGTCCCGGTTTTACGGTAAGATTGAAATTCTCGATCAGCCGCTGTCCCGGTTCATAGGAGAAGAAAACATCCGAAAGCGCCACCTTCCCCTGCACCTTGGAAAGCACGGCCGCGTCCTGCGGTTCCGGAACCTGGGGCTCTTCCCCGATCAGTTCAAACACCCTCCCCGCACAGGCAATTGCATTCTGCAGTTCCGTCACCACGCCGGAAATCTCGTTGAAAGGCTTTGTGTATTGGTTGGCATAGCTTAAAAAGCAGGAAAGCTGTCCGACGCTCAACCGTCCGGAAATCGCCGCCAGCGCGCCGGTAACGCCCACGCCGGTATACACCAGGCTGTTGACAAAACGGGTGGCCGGATTGGTAATGGAAGAAAAGAAAATCGCCTGCAGGGAATATTTCTGCAGCCTTTCGTTGATCCTGTCAAACTGCTCCAACGCTTCGTCCTCATGGGAAAAAGCCTGCACCACTTTCTGGTTTCCGATCATTTCGTCGATCAGCGCCGTCTGCTCCCCCCTGGTCTCCGACTGCAGTTTAAACATGGTAAACGTGCGCTTGGCGATAAACGAAGCCACAAACAAAGAAACCGGCGTCACCACCAAAACCACCAGCGTAATGCCCACATTCACGCTCAGCATAAAACCGATGGTTCCCAAAATCGTGATCACCCCTGTAAAAAGCTGGGTAAATCCCATCAAAAGGCCGTCCGCAAACTGATCCACATCGGCAATGACACGGCTGACAATCTCCCCATGGGCATGCGCGTCAATATATTTTAAAGGCAAAATCTCTATTTTCGCAAAAGCTTCGTTGCGGATATCCCGCACAATCTGGTAAGTCATCTTATTGTTGCACACGTTCATGACCCACTGCGCAAGGGCCGTCACCGCAATCAAAATTCCCATCTTTTTTAAAATCGAAAAAATCTGGGTAAAATCCACTTTTCCTGCCCCCAGCAGGCAGTCCACCACGTCGCCGGTCAAAAGCGGCAGATACAGGGTGGAGGCCACGGTCAGGGCCGCCAAAAGCACCGACAGCCCCAGGAAAAACCAATACCGTTTCATATAGCGCAGCACTTTCAGCAAAGTCTGACGCTGCTTGGAATCCATCTGCCCTGCCATCTTATTTTCCCTCCTTTGCCACAGGCTGCCCCACCGTATCCTTATCAAACTGGGAATAGTAAATCTCCTGATACACCGGACAGTTTTCCAAAAGCTGCTGATGGGTTCCCATGCCCACCGCGCGCCCGTCGTCCAGTACGATAATCTTGTCGGCATGCCGGATGGAAGAAGTCCGCTGGGAGACGATAAATACAATTGGGCTGTTTTCCATGGTCCGGATCGCTTTGCGCAGCGCCGCATCCGTGGCAAAATCCAGGGCGGACGCGCTGTCGTCCAAAATCAGCACCCTGGGTTTACGCACCAGCGCCCTGGCAATGGTCAGACGCTGTCTTTGGCCGCCCGAAAGGTTTTTGCCGCCCTGCGCTACCTGTGCGCGAAGCCCGCCGTCTTTTTTCTCCACAAACTCTTTGGCCTGCGAAATCTCCAGCGCTTTCCAGAGTTCCTCCGGTGTGGCCTCCTCCTTACCCCAGCGAAGATTGTCCTCTATACTTCCTTTGAAAAGAACCGCCTTCTGCGGTACAATGCCGATTTTCTCCCGCAGCGTTTCGATATCGTACTCCCTGACATCCAATCCGTCGATGCGCACGCTGCCCTTGGTGGCGTCGTAAAACCGGGGAATCAGATTGACTACGCTGGACTTGCCGGAGCCCGTGCCTCCGATAATACCTACCGTCTCCCCCGCTTTTGCCGTAAAGTCAATATCCGTCAAAGCCTCGCTGCCGGCTCCCGCGTAGGTGAGACATACATGGTCAAACTGCACCGTGGCACAGGCGTCCTGCCCAAAGCCCCCAGTTTTCGTCCCTTTTTGGGAATCCTGCTTTCCGGCGGCCTTCAGGCTGTTTTCCAACTCAAATACACTCTGCACCCGGTTGCCGCAGGCGATGGCCTTGGTCACCGTAATGATCAGATTGGCCAGCTTCACCAGTTCCACCAAAATCTGCGACATATAATTCACCAGCGCCACCACCTGACCCTGGGTCAAAGCACCGGCGTCCACCCGCACCGCGCCCGTATACAAAAGCAGTACAATCGCCCCGTTTACAATCACATAGGTGACAGGATTCATCAGACCGGAAATCCTTCCCACGGATTTTTGCAGACCGGTCAAAGTCTCATTGTCCGCAGAAAAATGACGCCGTTCCTCCTCTTCCCGGTTAAAAGCCCGAATCACCCGCACACCGGTTAAGTTTTCCCGGGTAAGCCCCAGAATTTTGTCCAGCGCGGCCTGTACCCTTTTATACATAGGCATCGTCCAAAGCATGATGCCAAACACCACGACAG
Source organism: Lachnospiraceae bacterium UBA3332 (assembly GCA_002361095.1). Lineage (GTDB taxonomy): Bacteria > Bacillota > Clostridia > Lachnospirales > Lachnospiraceae > Gallintestinimicrobium. The sequence continues at coordinate 12,697 of DERU01000055.1, read as the reverse complement.
ACAGCAGCGGGATGGTCACTACAAATAAAAGGGCCGCCTTTACATCTACGGTAAAAGCCATAATCATCGCCCCAAATACGATGAAAGGCGAGCGCAGAAACAGGCGCAGCACCAGATTGACCCCGGACTGCACCTGGTTGATATCGCTGGTCATTCTGGTGATCAGCGTACTCGTCCCCACAGTATCCATCTCCGTATAAGACAATCCCTGAATATGGGCAAAAAGCGCATGCCTAAGCTTTGTGGAAAAACCGGTGGCCGCTTTCGCCGCAAAAAACTGCGCCGTAATGGAGCAGACCAGGCCGATTATGCCAAGCGCCACCAAAACCAGACACATCCTGACCACATAACCCCGGTTTTGGTTTGCGATACCCGTATCGATAATTGCCGCCATCACCAGCGGCACAAAAAGTTCAAAAAGGGCTTCCAGCATCTTAAACAAAGGCGCCAGAACCGTCTCCCTCTCATATCCCTTTAAATAGACCAGCAGTTTTTTCACGCCGCCCTCCTCCCTCTATGTCTCATGTATGGTTTTCCGGATAAATCTCCGCAAAATACCCCATATGGGAAACCGGTTCCCCTGCCGCATACAGATGGGAGGTATCCCCCATGGCCTGACAGCGGAAATAAGCCTCTCCCTCCCGCACCTCTTCCGTGGACACAATGGTCACGGAGGAAGGCGCCAGAAACACCCCATGAAGCAGATTCACCGGGGAAATATTGAGCAGATGGGACAGCATGAAAAGGGTGACTCCCATATGACAGAACAAAACCGCCGTATCCTCCCTGTGTTTTGCCGTCCGGTACATTTTCCCATCCCGCACATATCCAAAGGAAGCGATAATCGAGTCCAGTCCGTCGCATACCCTCTGATATTCCTCCGCCACCCTTCCGGTTCCCATGATGCCGGCTTTTGCAAAGGTTTCCACCTGATGCATCTGCGGAATCTTCGTCCAGTATCCCGGCAGCAAATCCCAGCAAAGCCGATCCTTCCCCGTCTCCGGATCCTTTACCGGCGCATGAAATTCCCGCAGCCAGTCATATACCACCGCTTCCCTTCCCGCCTGCTTTAACGTCAGGGAGGCGGTATCCCTCGCCCTTCCCAACGGAGAACAGTAAAATGCGTCCACCTTCCACCGGGCCGTGCGTTTTGCCAAAAGGGCCGCCTCCCGCCAGCCCTTTTGCGTCAGCGTATCATGTTCGTAATCCGGCTCCGCATGCCTTACAAAAATCAGCCTCATCGCTTTATCTCCTTCACGTTTTTTCCGTCTCGCGCACGACACGCCTTTCCGTGGCCGTCCGGGCCTGCCAAAACCGCCATATCGTTTATTCCAGTGTAATCGTATAGGCCGCCTCAAAGGTACCGGAAGCTTCCAGCACATTGCCCCACTCCCGCTCCTGCAGCGTCCCGCCGAAATTCTCATGGTCGCATCTTCCGTACCACGGCTCAATACAGACAAACGGAGCCTGCTTTTTGGGCACGGACCACACGCCAAAAAGCGGCGCGTCAAAAGATACCGTCACATAAGGTTTTTTGTCCGGTGTACACAACGATACCGTCCGCGCCTGATGGTTTTCAATCACCAGCGCATCGTTCTCAAATAAATCCGCCGCAATCCGCAGATAACCGTCCTCCAGCGGATAACGCACCACCGTGTCCGTGGCCAGTCCGTTTTCCCCGATCATATGACTGGTCACCTCGCCCTCCGCGTCAAAACGCAGGTAATAATCGGACTGCTTTTCCCCGTCCCGCAGCGGACAGGCAAAGGCCGGATGCCCTCCGATGGAAAAATACATGGTTTCCTTTCCCCGGTTTAAAACCCGCCATGTCACATGCAGGTTCCGCCCTTTAAGCCTATATCCCACTTCCAGCTTAAACAAAAACGGGAACTTCCGGATGGTTTCCGGCCCGGAGGTCAGGACAAACCAAATTTCATCCTGTTTCATGGAAACCATCTCAAACTCCATATCCCTGGCGAAACCGTGCTGGGGCAGGCTGTAGACGCGCCCGTTATAGCGGGTTTCTTTGTTCTTGTAATTTCCTACCAGCGGGAACAGGATGGGGGACGTGCGTTTCCAGAACTCCGGATTCGCATTCCACATATACTCCTGCCCGGTTCTGCAATCCTTCAAGGACTTTAACTCCGCGCCCGCCGATGCAAACAATGCGGACAAATCCCCGCTTTTCAATGCATAAATTCCCATATCCCAATGCCTCCTTTTTCCGAAACCGTTACCCTTTGCTACCGTTTTGTTTTCCGCGCGCTTTTATAACAGGCCAGAAACACCCCGTATCCCAGCATGGCGCCCACACAGTTCAAAAGAATGTCGTCCACATCAAACGCGCCGAAAGCCGTGATCAGCTGAAACAGTTCGATTCCGCACACCAGCAGAAACGAATTGATCAGAAGCACCCACCAATGCCTGCTCTCCTCCTGCAAAAAGGGAAGCAAAAAACCAAACGGCATAAAACAGACCACATTCCCCGCCAGATTCTCAAAGCTGTTTAGGCGCCCCCAATAACGGATATACATCTTTACCGTCTTCCCCAATGTAAAATTAGCCGTATCCAGCCCTTCCAAAATAACCTCCCT
>DERU01000055.1:0-9794 GCA_002361095.1 Lachnospiraceae bacterium UBA3332 | reverse complement strand
CCTTCCAAAATAACCTCCCTGGTCCAGGACTGGGTAATCCGCACAAGCTGTTCCAGCGGATATTTAAACACAATCACCTTTAACAGCACCAGAAAATAGAGAAAAAAAACAATCCGGATTCTCTTTTTGATTTTCCGGCTGTACGCGCCGCCGCTGCAAAGGCAATGCTGTAATGCGTTCCAAATTTTCATGAACCGATCCTTTCACCCATCATAGCCCTCCTTTACGTATCATAAAACACCTCCATCAGCGCAAGCCCGCAGGCCGGCGCCAAAAATCCGGCCTGCTTCCTGTCGCAGGCCGCAAGAATGCGTCCCATATCGGAAGCATCCCGCCGGGACAGCCCCACTTCCAGCAGGGTTCCCACCATAATGCGAACCATATGAAATAAAAATCCGTCCCCCGCAAAAAGAAACCGCACCTCATCCCCCACACGCGCAATGGCAATGGATTCCACCGTGCGCACCGTGGATTTTTTTCCCTTCTTTGCCGAAGTAAAAGATTTGAAATCGTGGGTTCCGATCAAAAGGGAAGCGGCGGCGCGCATGGCCTCCACATCCAAAGGTTCTGCCACCTGGTAGACAAACCTGCGGTCAAACACATGGGGCACGGCGGAATTCAGCACCCGGTAACGGTATACCTTTTTTTTGGCGTGCAGCCGCGCATGAAAACGCGCGTCCGCCTCCTCGCAGGCAACCACCGCCACATCCTCCGGCAGGTACCGGTTGATTTTTGCCATCAGTTCCTGCGGGGCAAGCGCCGTATCCATCCGGAAATTGGCTACCTGCCCGTACGCATGCACGCCGGCGTCCGTCCGCCCGGACGCCGCAATCTCCACCGGTGCGCCCGCAAGCTTTGTCAGCAGGCTTTCAAATTTTCCCTGCAGTGTATTTTCCGTATTCTCCTGCCGCTGCCATCCCTGATAACGGCTTCCCTCATACTGAATCGTAATCTTAAAATTGCGCAAATTCAGGCAACCTCCCAGGGGTTTTCTTTTCCTTCCATGAACAGCTTACAACTGCGCAGGGAGTCCAAAACCACCGTTTTCACCTCGTTGTCCGTATAAAAAGCCATATGATGGGAAACGGTGACGTTTGGCAGGCTTCTCAAAACCGCCAGTTCCCGGTTATCCAAAATGTCGTTTTTGTGGTCATAATAATACAGTCCGAACTCTTTTTCCACCACATCCAGTCCGGCTGCGCCCACCTTTTTTTGCTCCAGCGCCGTAATCAACGCCTTGGAATCAATCAGGCCGCCCCGGGCAGTGTTGACAATGACCACCCCGTCCTTCATCCGCGCAATGGTCTCTTCGTTGATCAAATGGAAATTTTCCTCTGTCAGCGGCGTATGCAGGGTAATCACGTCCGCCTCCTTCCAGATTCGGGAAAGCGGGACATATTGGGCATGCCCGGAAACTTCCGGGCTCTCATGTATATCGTAAGCCAAAATCCGGCAGCCAAACCCGGACAGATCGGTGATAACCGTCCTCCCGATCCGTCCCGTCCCGATCACACCCACGGTCAGGTCTTTCAGTTCCCTTCCCTGTATCCCTGCAAGGGTATAGTCCTGCATGTTGGTACGCTGCATAATCCGTTTCATCTTACGGATGCTCATCAAAATCAGCATCACCGCGTAATCGGCCACCCCGTTTGGCCCGTAAGGCGCATTGCCCACACGGATCCCGAATTCCCGGGCCGCCTCCAGGTCAATGTGGTCATATCCGATGGTTCTTGTCACCAGATATTGTACCCCGCAGGAGGCAAAAGCAGACATCAGTTTCCTGTCGATGGGAGAGGTAATGATATCCACGCAGGGACAGCCCTCCGCCAGCTTTACGTTTTCCAAATCCGGGGCGTCCGGACATGTCACCAGGGTAAGGCCCAGTTGGGCGCTGTAAACCTCAAACCACTCCTTTTCATCAAAAGGACGCATATTATATACCGCAACTTTCATATCCGCTCTCCTTTATCCTGTACTGTCCTGACAGCATTCATGGCTCCCGGTCACTCCCCGGGCTTTTGCCGTTTCTGCTTATCCGGCGAAAAATGCGCGCCGGTGGTGATACCTTCCTTATCCTGCGGCGTCAGGCGGCGGAAATTGTTGAATCCCCGGATGAGGATTTTAATGCTCTCTTCCGTGGTGGAAAAAAATCCCGCCTGATACATATTCACCAAAATGATGCCGATGGGAACCGCCAAAATCATGCCTCCCACACCGCCTGCCTTATATCCGGCGTACAAAAGAATGATGGTCGGAAGCGCGGGCAGCCCCACGGAATCCCCCACAATTTTAGGCTGGATCAGCTGTCTGGCCAGCTGTCCCACGCCCCAGATAATCAAAAGCCCCAGCGCCATCCGGTAATCCCCGCCCAGAATTTTTAAAAGCGCCCAGGGAATCAACACCGTACCGGTTCCCAGCACCGGGAAAAAATCCAAAATGGCAATCACCAGCGCGATCAGCCAGGAATATCCCACACGCAAAACCAACAGGCCTGCGGCCAAAAGCACATACATCCAGACTTCAATCTTAAGCTGCGCCTTAAAATAACCGCCCACCGCACGTTTCATGCTGTCGGACAACACCGCCCATTTTTCCAAAAGCCCTTTCGGCATGTATGTACGGAAAGCCTGAAACACCTCTTCCCTCTGCGCGATAAAAAAGTAGGAGGACAACAGACACATAATAACCGCCACCAACACGGAAGGAATATTTTTGGCAATATTTCCCACCGCCGCAACGGTAGGCGTGCCCAGGCCGTCCGCAACGCCGCTCACAAACCCCATCAGGGAATCCAATACGGACGTCACCTGCTCCTGTATTTGCGGGGAAAAATAGTGGGTGAAATTTTCCAGCGTCTTTCCTGCCCGTTCCAAATCAGCCATCATGCCGCTCCACATCTGCGGGAACTCCATGACAAACCCCACCAGCTGCCTGACCAGGGCCGTAACAATTGCGTAAACGGCCCCGACCACCAGCGCCAGCACCGCGACAATGACAATCGCCGAGCCTGCCTTTCTGCGGATCTTTATTTTTTCGTCCAAAAAGCGCACCAGGGGATTTGCAATCAGCGCAATCACCCAGCCCACTACAAAGGGCATGAAAAACCCGATGACCTTGGGCGCCACAAACACCACTAAAAGCAAAACCGCCAGCGCCGTGGCCAGATTCAGCAATACCTTCACATACTTTATATACGGTTCTTTCATTCTTTTATGCTTCCCCTACTGTCTCTGTCCCGGCAGGGGCCGCATCCTGGGACAACACACTGTCCAGCAATGCATAAATCTCTTCCCTTCCCTGCTTGGACACTGCGGAAAAGGGAATGACCGTGGTTTCCTTTTCCGCCCCCAACCCTTCCCGCACCGCTTTCACCTGTTTCGCCACCTGGCTGCGGTTGATTTTATCCAGCTTTGTGGCGATGATAACGGGCCTGAAACCGTAATGCAGAATCCACTGATACATTTCCCTGTCGTTGGCGGAGGGCGCGTGCCGGATATCCACCAGCAAAAAAACGACCCGCAGCTGTTTGGACTGGTGCAAATACCGCTCGATCATTTTCCCCCACTGCGCCTTAACTTTCTCGTTCACCTTTGCATACCCGTATCCCGGCAAATCCACCAGGTAAAAGCTTGCATTGACATTATAAAAATTGACCGTCTGCGTCTTACCCGGCTGGGCGGAAATACGCGCCAGGCTCTTACGGTTCATAACCGCATTGATCAGGGAGGATTTCCCCACGTTGCTCTTTCCCGCAAACGCAATTTCCGGCAGCGTATTGTCCGGAAAAACACTGCTCACCCCGCACACCGTCTCCAAATTTACACTTTTTATGACCACCTTGTCCGTCCCTTTCTTTAAACCGCCGGTTTTACAAAAGCATACCCGACTACGTCGTCCATGGACTCCACATAAACGATTTCCAGCCCGGATTTAATCTCCGCAGGGATTTCTTCCACATCCGGCTTGTTTTTATACGGCACCAGCACCGTCTTGATTCCCGCCGTCTTGGCGGCCAGCGTTTTCTCTTTCAAACCGCCGATGGGCAGCACCCGGCCCCGCAGGGTGATTTCCCCTGTCATGGCTACGTCCGCCCGGACCGGCGTCTGGGTCAGTTCGGACAATATCGCTGTCGCCATGGTAATGCCTGCGGAAGGACCGTCCTTCGGAACCGCCCCCTCCGGAATATGGATATGAAAGTCGTTCTTCTGGAACAGATCCTCTGCCAGTCCGTATTTATGTCCAACGGAACGGATGTAGCTGATGCCCGTCATGGCCGATTCCTTCATCACGTCTCCCAGCTGTCCGGTCAGTTCGATCTCTCCCTTGCCGGGCATAATATTCACCTCGATCTGCAGGGTATCCCCGCCCACACTGGTCCAGGCAAGCCCGCGCACGATACCGATATCGTCCGTTTCATTGGCCTTATCGGCGCTGAACTTACGCTTTCCCAGATAGCGTTCCAGGTTCCGGCAGCTGACCCTTACGCTGGTCTTTTTTTGCTGCAGCAGTTCCCGGGCGGCTTTTCTGCAGATTTCCCCGATTTTGCGTTCCAGTTCGCGCACGCCCGCTTCCCGGGTATAGGATGCAATGATCTCCTGCAGGGCGCCGTCCTGAATCCGGAGTTTTCCCCCTTCCACCCCGTTTTTTTCATATTGCTTGCGCAGCAGATGCTCTTTCGCAATATGGAATTTTTCATTGGCCGTATAGCTGGTTACTTCAATCACTTCCATCCGGTCCAAAAGCGGCCTCGGGATGGTCTCCACCGTATTGGCGGTGGCGATGAAAAACACTTCGGACAAATCCATCGGAATTTCCACATAGTTGTCCCTGAAACGGCAGTTTTGCTCGCTGTCCAGCACTTCCAGCATGGCGGATGCCGTATCCCCCCGATAATCGCCGGACAGCTTGTCGATCTCGTCCAACAGCATCAGGGGATTTTTCACCCCGGCCTGCCGAAGCCCCGCCACTATCCGGCCCGGCATGGCGCCCACATAGGTTCTCCTGTGGCCGCGCACCTCCGCCTCATCCCGCACGCCTCCCAGGCTGATGCGCACATATTTTTTGTTCAAAGCTTCCGCAACACTCCTGGCAATGGAGGTTTTCCCGGTTCCGGGAGGGCCTACCAGACAAATAATCGGACTGTCGCCGCGCTTGGCCATGGCGCGCACCGCCAAAAATTCCAACATCCTCTCTTTGACCTGCAAAAGGCCGTAATGATCCCTTTCCAGTATTTTTTCCGCCCTGTCCAAATCCACCGTATCCCGGGAAACTTTATCCCAGGGCAGTTCCAGCAAAGTCTCGATATAACCCCTCTCCACGGAATATTCGCTGCTGTTATGGTTCAGGGTTTTAAACCGCGCGATTTGTTTCGCGATCTTTTCCTTCACCGCCCGGGATGCCTTCAGCTGGGAAAGGCGGTTCTCAAACTGTGCCTCCTCGGACAGATCATCCTCCCCCAATTCCTCCTGAATGTAGCGCAGCTGTTCCCGCAGGATATACTCCTTCTGGTTCTTTTCCACCCTGCCTTTCATCTTCTCCGACAATTCCGCGCGGATTTTGGCCACTTCAATTTCGTCTGACAGCGTGGTGTAAAGCAGTTCAAAACGTTCCTTCACATCCAGCGATTCCAATACCTTCTGCTTTACCTCATAATCCATCGGCAGGCTTTCCGCAATCTGATCCAACAACGCCCCCAGGCTCTTTAATTCCCCCAGGTGGCGCAGCAGCGTTCTGCCGGTTCTTGGATAAATCCGGCAATATTCCTGAAACAGGGCCGTGATATTGCGGCTCATTGCCTCCTGCTCGTTGGCATCCGCCTCCTGTACGGACTCCCCGGCCACTTCCACGTCCGCCAAAAGATAGCTTTCCGATTGTTCGTCCAGCCCAAGGAGCACCCCCCTGGCCTGCCCTTCCACCAATACCCGCACCAGATTGTCCGGCAGCTTCGTAACCTGCTTGATGTGCGCCACGCACCCCACCGGATGCAAATCGTCCCTCTGCGGCGTTTCCACTTCCGGACTTTTCTGCGCCACCAAAAAAATCTGCTGGTCGGACTCCAGCGCGGTCTCCACCGCACGTATGGATTTTTCCCTACTCAAATCAAAATGTATCATCATTTCCGGCAAAATGGCCATTCCCCGAAGGGCTACCGCCGGTAATTTTTTTCCTGTCTCCATCCATAACACCCTCTTGCAAAAAGCGCGCCGCCCCAAAAAGGGCGGCGCAGTCTGTCAACCTATTTTGCCTCTTTGAAGCCGTCCAAAAGTCCCTGTTTTTCCTTTCGAACCACCATCGGCTCGCTCGTACCTTCCACTGCCTCTTTTGTAATAATACACTGTGTAATTGCGGAATCCGAAGGGATCCGGTACATAATATCCATCATCGTTTTCTCCATGATGGAACGCAGCCCCCTGGCCCCGGTCTTTCTCTCCAATGCCCTGTCGGCAATGGCTTCCACCGCCTCCTCCTCGAAGGTCAGCTTTACATGATCATATCCGAACAACTTCTGATACTGCTTGATCAGCGCGCTCTTTGGCTCCGTCAAAATCCTGATCAGCGCCTCCCGGTTCAAACCCTGCAGGGAAACGTTGATCGGCACGCGGCCTACAAATTCCGGAATCAGTCCGTATTTCACCAGGTCCTGCGGCGTTACTTCCGCGTAAAGTTCCCCGGTCTCCCGCTCTTTGTTGGAAACCACCTTCGTGTTAAAGCCGATGCTCTTTTTATCCAGCCGTGCCTCCACAATCTGGTCAATCCCGGCAAACGCGCCGCCGCAGATAAACAGGATATTGGTCGTATCAATCTGAATCAGTTCCTGCTGCGGATGTTTGCGTCCCCCCTGCGGCGGTACGCTGGCAATCGTGCCTTCCATAATCTTTAACAGGGCCTGCTGTACCCCTTCCCCGGAAACGTCCCGGGTGATGGATACGTTCTCCCCCTTTTTCGTAATTTTGTCAATTTCGTCGATATAAACGATGCCAAGCTGCGCCCGTTCCACATCATAATCAGCGGCCTGGATAAGCTTTAGCAGGATATTTTCCACATCCTCGCCCACATACCCCGCCTCCGTCAGCGTAGTGGCATCCGCAATTGCGAAGGGTACGTTGATAATTTTTGCAAGCGTCCGCGCAAGGTACGTTTTCCCGCTTCCGGTAGGCCCCAGCATGATAATGTTGGACTTCTCCATCTCCACATCATCCCGCTCCTCCCTGGCCATCACACGCTTGTAATGGTTGTAGACGGCCACCGACAGTACCTTTTTGGCCTCTTCCTGCCCGATCACATAATCGTCGAGAAACTCCTTAATCTGTACCGGTTTGAGCATCTTGATCTGCAGGGAATCCTTCTCGTTTTCTTCTTCGTCCTCTTCCTCCTCAATGATCTCCGTGCAGATATCCACACATTCGTCGCAAATAAATACGCCGTCCGGACCTGCGATCAGCTTGCGGACCTGATCCTGCGTCTTATGACAAAACGAACACCTTACCAGTTCCTCCGTAATTCTGCCTGCCATTTCTATTTTGCTCCTATCTACTTCTCCAAATCTTCACGGGAAGTGATGACCATATCAATTAACCCGTATTCTACCGCCTCCTGGGCTGTTTTCCAGTTATCCCGCTCCGTATCGGAGGCAACCACATCATATTCCTTACCAGTATTCTCCGCCATGATACGGTTCATTCTCTCTTTAATCTTTAAAATGTGTTTCGCGTTGATCTCAATGTCCGTCGCCTGCCCCTGCGCGCCGCCCAAAGGCTGGTGGATCATGATCTCCGCATTGGGAAGCGCCATCCGCTTTCCTTTCGTGCCGCCTGCCAGTAAAAACGCGCCCATGCTTGCCGCCATGCCGATGCAGATCGTGGATACGTCGCACTTGATGTATTTCATCGTATCGTAAATCGCCATGCCTGCGGAAATGGAACCTCCCGGACTGTTGATATACAGCTGGATATCCTTATCCGGATCCTCGGATTCCAAAAACAAAAGCTGCGCCACCACAAGGCTCGCTGTCACATCATTGACTTCTTCCCCCAAAAATATGATCCTGTCTTTCAACAGTCTGGAATAAATGTCGTAGGAACGCTCCCCGCGGCTTGTCTGTTCAAGGACATAAGGTACTAAACTCATTCTGGCACTCTCCTTTCCTGCCCGGTAACGGTTCAGACAGATCCAAACCGTTACCCCGTCCGGCTTTTACTGCTCTTTCTCCACCGCTTCCTCTACCACAAAATCGGCGGCCTTTCTCACCGCAATGTCTTCCATGACCTGCTTTTTGCCGTTCTCGCCCAACATTTCCCGGACCTTTTCGGCTTCCATCTTATACATTTCGGCCATCTTTTGGACTTCTTCGTCAAAGTCGGCATCCGTAGCCGCAATGTTCTCTGCGGCCGCTACCGCCTCCAGCACAAGGCGGGACTGGATCCGCTGCATGGCCTGCGGCTTGGTCTGTTCCATCAGCTTCTCATAGCTTGCGCCCGTAAACTGGAAATACTGTTCCATGGAAATCCCCTGCATCTGCATTCTCTGGGCAAAATCATCCACCATCTGCCTCTGCTGGGTCTCTACCATCGCATCCGGGATCTCCATCTGCGCATTCTCGATGATCGCCTTGACTACTGCGTCCTCTTTTTCCTGCTTTGCCGCCGTCTCCTTCTGTTCCGAAAGCGTCTTGCGGATATCTTCCTTATAGGCATCAAGTGTGTCAAATTCGGAAACTTCTTCCGCGAACTCGTCGTTTAACTCCGGCAGCTGCTTTTCCTTAATCTCTTTGACCGTCACTTTAAATACGGCCGGTTTGCCTGCCAGTTCTTCCGCATGGTAATCCTCCGGGAACGTCACCTGCACTTCGCACGACTCGCCTGCGGATTTTCCGATCAACTGTTCCTCAAACGTATCGATAAAGGAATGGGAACCGATGGTCAGACTGTGGTTCTCCCCTTTGCCGCCCTCAAAAGCCGTGCCGTCCACAAACCCTTCATAGTCGATCACGGCAATGTCGCCGTCCTGCACCGGCCTGTCCTCCACGGCCACGGTTCTGGCGCTGTTCTCCCTCTGCTTTTCCAGATCCGCATTGACCTCTTCCTCGGTCACGGTCAGATCCGCCTTTGCCACCTCTACGCCTTTATAAAGGCCCAGGGTAACTTCCGGCTTGAGCGCAACTTCCGCCGTAAAAATGAAAGGCTTTCCCTCTTCGATCTGCACCACATCAATCTTGGGCGCAGAGACAATGTTCTCCGTGCACTCTGCAAGCGCACCCTCGTAAGCGTCCGGTATCACCGCATTGGCGGCGTCTTCATAGAAAATATCTTTGCCGTACATCTGCTCGATCATCCTTTTGGGCACTTTGCCTTTGCGGAATCCCGGTACCGAAATCCGTTTCTTATTCTTCTGATAAGCGGTTTCCACTGCTTTGGAAAATGTTTCCGCAGGAACCTCAATCGTCAGTTTTGCCATGTTCTTTTCGAGTTTTTCAACCTGTAAACTCATGTTTTGCATCCTCCTCGTATTTCATTTGTAGTAGAACGGAAACCGTTTTGCGTTCTCTCTAAAAAAGGATATGTCTGCCGTTTCTTTTTATACATTTTGCCGTTTATTTTTCCCTCCGGCAGGGCATACCCACAGTCATTTTACGATTATAGCATAGATATTCCCAAAATACCAGCTTTTTTTAGCGGTTGTGGCGAATGTCGGTAACAGTTCAGGTTACTTTTCACGGGACAGGGAGGGCTTTGGCAAAACCCTCCCCGCCCCGTGAAAAATAATAACAGTTCAGCCCCAATGGCGGCAGCTTAAGG
>DERU01000316.1:7246-12175 GCA_002361095.1 Lachnospiraceae bacterium UBA3332 | reverse complement strand
AGAACGGGGTGCGCCGGATACCGGTGGAGGATTTTCTGACGGGCGCGCTGGCCGCGTGTATGCCTGCGGATTATAGGGAGGAAACCTTGAAAGCGCAGGCGGTAATTTTGCGCAGCATATGCCTGCGGGAAATGGAGGAGAAGGGGATTTTAAAAAAGCAGGACAGTCAGCTGGAAATTTTGGAAAAAGAGTCCAGGCAGGCCCTTTGGGGAAACGCTTTTACGGAAAACGAGGCGCGTTTTCGGCAGGCCGTGCGGGACACGGACGGGATTGTCCTTACGGAAAACGGCAGCGTGGTAAAACCGCCCTATTTTCGCTTAAGCGCCGGTAAAACGCGCAGCGGCGCCGAAATTTTTGGGGCGGGGGCGCAGGCGGCGGGCAGTGGAGAGACTTTGCTTACGACACCGGAGGAAAAATTCTGGTGCCGCAGCGTGGAGTGCCCGCATGATATGGAGGCCCAGGATTTTTTGCAGGAAACCAGAATAAAAAAGGAAGTCTTTTCCCAAAAACTATCGGAACAGGGAATCATGCTGCCCGAAAAAGGGGGAAAAATTACGCTGACCCGCGACAGCGCGGGCTATGTCCTTTTTGTGGAGTGCGGCGGGGAAGAGATGGAGGGGGAAAAATTCCGGGACCTGTTTTCCCTGCCTTCCGCATGTTTTTCCGTCAGGGAAGAGGATGGGGATATCCTGCTGCAGACCAAAGGAATCGGTCATGGTTTGGGGTTTAACCAATATGGCGCCGATTTGCTGGCCGCGCAGGGAAAAGATTATCTGGAAATTTTGGACTGCTTTTTTGCAGGGCTGCAGACCGAAAAAGTGCGAATGCCAACAGAACGGTAAAAATGTGAATAAATGTAAACTTACTGGAAAAACTATGCCTGAGAGAATTCTTATGGGACTGTAGGAAACAGTTTCTCAAATCGTATGAAGAAAGGACGACAGACATGAAAAGAAGGAAATCAGGCGGGGCATATCGCAAGGAAAAAATTATTCTGACAGCATCCAGCGTTTTGGTACTGACGGCGATGACGGTGACGGGGATATCCATTTACAACAGCAGACAGGAAAAGGAGCCGGAGAACAATGTGGTGGACTTTTCCCTTCTGGAAAACGAGATGCAGAAAAAAGAGGAGGAGATTGCACAGGCGCAGAACCGTTCCGCGAAAAACCTCACAAGCGATCAAAGCAACAGCGGGGAATTGGATTACGACCCTTATTATGTGGAGCAGGAGCGGCGTCTGAACGAGCAGGACGCGGCCGATATTCAAAATGCTCCGCAGCTGCAAAATGACGTCGTGCCGGAGGCTCTGCCCCAAGCGGCAGCAGAGGAAGCGGTGGAGGACAGAAACGTCGGGTATGCGGAAATCAACAGAAGGGGCGGGCAGGAAAATACGGAGCCGGCCGGGGAAACCAGGACGGATCCTTCTGCGCAAAATGACGCGGCCGAGGCAGACGGTACGCAGCCGGACGGGGGCAATACGGAAAACGGCGCGACGGACGCGGCCGGGACATCTTTGCAGGGAGAAGATACGGCTGCGGCAGAGGGGCAGCCGGGGGCGTCCGGACAGCTGGAGGCATCCGGCCAGCCGGAGGCCTCCGTACAGGACGGCGGTTTGCAGGAAGTGGTGGCGGATGTGATGCAGGAGGAGGTCAGCCTGCATTTTGGCGAAGAAGCCAAACTCCAATGGCCCATTGCCGGGAACGTGCTTTTAAACTACAGCATGGACAAGACGATTTACTTTCAGACTTTGCAGCAATATAAATACAATCCTTCGATTGTGATCGGGGCAACCCAGGGGACAAGCGTGGCCTGCGCGGCAAACGGGATGGTAAAATCCATTTATAAGGATCCCCAGACCGGAACGACGGTGGTCATGAACCTGGGAGACGGCTATGAACTTTCCTATGGACAGCTGCAGGATGTGACGGTGGAAGAAGGGGATTTTGTGGAGGCAGGCGCTTTTATCGGCAAGGTTGCTGCTCCTACCAAGTATTATACGGTGGAAGGCACAAACGTATATTTTAAGCTGACCAAAGACGGGGAGCCTGTCAATCCGTTGAATTATCTGGGATAAGGCCATGCTGTTGCTTAAAAACGGCTGTCTGAAAACGATGGCCAGGGATGGCCTGCCAAAAGGCGATATTCTTTGCCGGAACGGAAAAATCGAGCGGATTGCACAGCACATCGAACTGCCCGAAAGCGCGGAGGTCCAGACCGTGGACGCATCCGGCTGTCTGGTGATGCCGGGACTGATCGACGCCCACTGCCATCTGGGCATTACCGAGGAAAAGAAAGGGGCGGAAGGGGACGACTGCAACGAAAATGTGGAGCCTGTGACCCCTTGGCTGCGCGCCCTGGATGCCGTCAATCCCATGGATGCCGGGTTTGAGGATGCGGTGCGCGCGGGCATCACATCGGTCATGGCAGGGCCGGGAAGTTCCAACGTGGTGGGCGGACAATTTGTTTTTTTAAAAACCAAAGGGCGCTGTGTGGACGATCTGGTCGTCCGCGCACCCGCCGCCATGAAAATTGCTTTCGGGGAAAATCCCAAGGTTAATTTTTCCGGTATGGGAAAAAGCCCCGTGACCCGCATGGCAATTGCGGGCATGCTGCGCAGGGAACTGTTTGAAGCCCGCAAATACTGTGCCTCCAGACTTCAATCCGGGAAAGCTTCCGTTTTTGGGGGGCAGGACGGCGGGAGGGATATGCAGCTGCGGGGGGAGGAAGCGGACTTTGCGCGGGAGCCGTGGCTGCCGGTGTTTTCCCGTGATATCCCCCTCAAGGCCCATGTCCACCGGGTGGATGATATTTTTACGGCAATCCGGATCGCCAAAGAATTCGGGCTGGATATGACGCTGGATCATTGCAGCGAAGGGCATTTGGTGGCGGACCGGATTGCAGAAAGCGGTTTCCCGGCGATTGTGGGGCCGGATCTTTCCTGCCGCAACAAAATTGAAATTCAGTATGTGGACTTTAAGACTGCGGGACAACTTCACCGGGCCGGGGTGCTGGTGGCAATCTGTACGGATCATCCCGTATCTACCATCCAGTCTTTGCCGCTGTGCGCAGGATTGGCGGTAAAAGCCGGACTGCCGCCTGAGGAAGGCCTGCGGGCCATTACCTGTAACGCCGCCAGAATCTGCCGGGTTTTTGACCGGGTGGGCAGTCTGGAGGAGGGAAAGGACGCGGATATCGCGGTCTTTACGGGCAGCCCCATGGAGGTTGCCACAAGGGTGCGCTGTACGGTGATCGACGGACGCATCGCGTACCGGGACCAGGGGTAGGAAGCAGATTCACCGGGAAGCGGCGGGGCTTTTCAAAAATTATTTCAGGCAGTATACTCTTCCGATGGGAGCTTCATTCCCTTTATGGGGCATGTCTTTCACCAACAGCCCGCCGCTCTTTTGCTCAAAAGCAAGACCTCTTCCATCTGCCAGGCTTTTTACTTCTTTTACCTTGCCATTGTAGGGAATCCAAACTTCATTCGTTACTTGGGCGGAAGCATCCGGAAACGTCTGAATAGCGTAAACCGTGTTTCCTTTTTTGGTAAAAGATATTCCGTCTTTTTTGTAAGGGGCACATACTCTGGTACCGTAAATTGCGTCTCCATAAAGATTTAGCCACTGCCCCATTCCCAAAAGGCTCTCTATTGCTCCTTTAGGGAGACAGCCGTTAGGCTGGGGTCCTACGTTGATGGCAAGGTTGCCTCCCTTTGCAACAATATCCACTAACAGGCAGATGACTTCACGGGAACTTTTGTAAGTATCCTCGTATACAAAGGAGAAGGAGGTTCCAAGGGTAATGCAGCTTTCCCAAGGTATCCCCAGAGGCTCATCCGGTACACATTGCTCCGGTGTCACGTAGTTTTCATAAGGTCCCCCGACGGTTCTGTCTGCACACAACATGCCCGGCTGGAATTTCCTTACCCGTTCAATCACTTCCCCAAGGCGGATATCCTGCCCGTTTTGGGCGCATACCCAGCCTGCGTCAAACCACATGCCGTCCAGCTTGCCATATCTGCTGCCAAGTTCCAGGATCTGATTATGGGTATATTTTACAAACCGCTCCCATTCTTCCGGGTGTTCCTTTGGGTCATAGGACGGTCCTCGGTACTGGTAACTTCCTCTGTCATATTTTTCACTCCAATAACTGCCCACATGCCAGTCTGCCTTGGAAAAATAGGCGATAACCCCTAATTCCTTTTTGCGGAAAGCTTCAAACAAGTGGGCGCAGATATCCGCATGACGGTTGGTATGGAAAGGGCAGTCCGGTGCAGTCACTTTATAATCGGAATATTTGCTGTCCCACATGCAGAACCCGTCATGGTGTTTGGTAGTAAAGAGCAGATACTTTGTCCCCGCTTCCTTTGCAATATCAGCCCACCGCTCCGGATCAAAACGCACCGGATTGAAAGTTTTGTTTAAATCAAAATATTGTCTCTTAAATTCTTCCCCGGTTACTTCCCAGTCAATCCCTATCCTTGACCAGTTTGCATCTGCATCGGACAGTGCCCAGGATACCTCAATGCCGAGTTGGCTGCAGGCTTCCCAGTGCATCATCAGGCCAAGCTTCTGATCCTGGAACCATTCCAGCTTTTTTAGTACCTTCGGGTCTGTAGGCCATACATAACTGTCAGCCGTGCTGTAATTGTGGATGCCTTCCTGTACCGCTTCTTCTTTCGGCACCCCCACGCATACTTCTTCCCCGATGTTTTTTTCTTCGTCACATCCCGCGATCAATTTCTCTTCCATACTTCTTTCCTTTCTGTGTGCTGCCCGGGTTTTTGAACTCCCGTTTGAAAACACGGGGAGAGTTTTTTAAGAGTCCCGGCAGCTTAAAGACAGCGTCATTATACCCCATCCTTTTTATGTTCAAAATGCAATTATGATATATAAATATATGATTTTAAAGGATATCTGTAACCGG
>DERU01000316.1:0-6936 GCA_002361095.1 Lachnospiraceae bacterium UBA3332 | reverse complement strand
AAAGGATATCTGTAACCGGCATCTTCCTCCCCAAAAATTAAACCTGTATATCCGTCTGCGCGCTTCCCGTGCCCTCCGCTGCCGTCCGTCCTCCGGTTTTCCCACCCCATGAATCGTAACCAAGGGTAAATGTGATTATGAAAAATATGCCAAAATGGCTTTACTCCGGATTTGTTTGCGCGTATACTGTATGGCAGAGATTAGATTTGCCAAAAAGGAGAGCGCGATGAAAGTAGTGGTATTGGCCGGAGGAATCAGCACGGAGCGGGATGTTTCCCTGATTTCGGGGAAAATGATTTACCAGGCGGTGAAGCGGCTTGGGCATCAGGCCGTTTTGCTGGATGTATATTTGGGAATGGAACGGGAGGATGTGGATTCCGTTTTTGAGAGCGAGGAAGATTTTGCGCGGGATATCGCGGCAATCAAGGAGATCAATCCCGACGTCAGCGCCGTGAAGGCGATGCGCAAAGACGGCGGAAGAAGCTACTTTGGCCCCAACGTGATCCGCATCTGCCAGATGGCGGACGTGGTTTTTTTGGGACTGCATGGCGAGGATGGGGAAAACGGCAAAGTACAGGCTGCTTTCGATTTGCTGGGGATCCGGTATACGGGTACGGATTTTGTGAGCAGTGCCCTTTCCATGGACAAAAGCCTGGCGAAGGAACTGTTTTTGCAAAACGGGATTCCCACACCGGCGGGCATGGCGCTCAAAAGGGGGGAGCGGCCAAAGGAGCCTGTGGCGTTTCCCTGTGTGGTCAAGGTGTGCAGCGGCGGGTCTTCCATCGGGGTTTCCATCGTACAGAAGGAAGAAGAATTCGGGCAGGCTTTGGAGGATGCTTTCCGCTATGGGGACGAGGTAATCGTGGAGCAGTACATCAAGGGAAGGGAGTTTACCTGCTGTGTGATGGAGGGGAAAGCCCTGCCCATTGCAGAGATTGTGCCCAAGGAAGGATTTTACGATTATAAAAATAAATATCAGGAAGGATATACGACAGAAATCTGCCCCGCCCGTTTGGACGAAGTGTCTACACGGCGTATCCAGCAGATCGCGGAACAGGTATTTCGCGTGCTGCGGCTAAAAAAATATGCGCGCATGGATTTTATGATGGATGAAAATGGGAATCCTTATTGTCTGGAGGCCAACACGCTGCCCGGCATGACGCCCACATCCCTGATTCCGCAGGAAGCGGCGGCGGCGGGTATCGGGTATGACCAGCTGTGCCAAAAAATTTTGGAAATGGCGCTGGAGGAATAGGGAATCATGAAAAACATGACGTTGTGGAATATTGCGCGGGCTTGTCACGGGCGGTTTATCATTCCAGCCAAAAAGCAGCAGCAGTCCTGTCCGAAGGAAGGGATGCGTACCATACGGGCGGCTTCCAATCTGGAAGCCCGGGGTGTGGTACTGGACTCGCGCAAGGTGGAGCCTGGATTTGTGTTTGTAGCGGCTGCGGGGGAAAAAGCAGACGGCCACTCGTTTATTCCGGAGGTTTTTGCAAAAGGGGCCATCGGTGTGATTTGCGAACGGGAGCCGGAGGAACTTTTGGGCCCCTGTATTGTGGTCAGGGACAGTCTTTTGGCACTCCAGGATGTGGCGGCGTTTTACCGGGAGCAGACGGCGGTCACGGTGGTCGGCGTTACGGGAAGCGTGGGGAAAACCAGCACCAAAGAGTTTATCGCTTCCGTATTGGCACAAAAGTATAAAATCCATAAAACCGAAGGAAATTATAACAATGAAGTGGGTGTACCGCTTACGCTTCTGTCCATGCCGGAAGGGACAGAGGCTGCTGTGGTGGAAATGGGGATTAACCATTTTGGGGAGATGCACCGGCTTAGCAGGATGGCGAAGCCGAACGTCTGCGTGATGACCAATATCGGGCAGTGTCACTTGGAATATTTGGGCAGCCGGGACGGTATTTTGCAGGCAAAGTCTGAAATTTTCGATTTCATGGATCCGCAGGGCTGTGTGTGTGTCAACGGGGACGACGATAAGCTGGCCGGATTGGAAGAGATACACGGGAAGAAACCGATTCGCTACGGTTTTTCCAAGGAGAATGACATTTATGCGGATTCTGTCCGCAGCCGGGGGCTTTTGGGCAGTACGGCCGTGATACATGCCGGGGACAGCGTTTTTTCGGTGAACGTACCGCTGCCGGGCAGCCATATGGTCAGCAATGCGCTGGCCGCAGCGGCGGTGGGCTTTTGGTTGGGCCTTTCGGCGGAACAGATCGCGGACGGAATCGGCGCGGTGCGTGCGGTGGGAGGCCGCAGCAGGGTGGTGCAGACGCAGGACTGGGTGCTCATCGACGACTGTTATAATGCCAATCCGGTTTCCGTAAAGGCAGCCATTGATCTGCTGGGGACGGCGGAGGGAAGGAAAGTCGCCGTGCTTGGCGATATGTTTGAACTGGGAGAAAAGGAAAGACAGCTGCATGCCGAGGTGGGCGTTTATGCCGCAGGGCATGGTGTGGACTGTCTGATCTGTGCCGGAAATCTGTCAGAGGAGATGCGTTTTGGGGCAGAGTCGGCAGGCCTTGCGGAGGTATTTTATTTTAAAGACCGGGATGCCCTTCTGGAAAACATCCGGCAGCTTTTGCGGCCTGGGGATTTTGTACTGATCAAGGCGTCCCACAGTATGGGATTTGAAAAAATCGTGGAGGAACTTACGGAACGCACAACATAAAAGTGCGAAAAAAGCGGTATAGCCGTTTCATGGCTATACCGCAATATATTTTGGTCTTTTATTCCGCATCGAAGGTTTTTCCGTCTTCCACAATGCAGATGTTGGTCTTTCCGGTGTTTAATTCGATCTCGTTGCCGTTATCGTCATAAAATTTGGTTGCGCCGTAATCGCTTGTTTTTTGCCAGGTTACATGGATGCCCTTGCCGTTTGTAAAAAACCAGCCGTCCTTGGTAGTGTCATGGCACTGGAATCCCAGATATCCGCTGGCATCCCGCGTTTCATAGTGGGCAAACTGTACCAGAATGTTTTTGAACGCAAGCTGTTGGTTATTGGCGCCGTCGATATGTTTTTTGTCGCCGTTCTGCATATCCTGGAAACGATAATACAGGCCGTCGGATGCATTGTACTCAAAGTAAGGTTTGGTTTTGACGTAAGCGTTGGCCAGGTCGATTTTGGTTGCGTTAAGCGCGTTTGCACCGTATTGCTCCAAGGTATTGGGAGCAGAGGCGGATGCAAATTTAAAGTGGCCGGATTCATAGTTTTCCGTGTAGGTTTCGGAGTAATTGAGTTTCTGCATTGCAGCTTCGATGCGGTCGCCGCTGGTGTAGGCGTTATGCGGCGCCTTTCTGTCGTCGGTACGGTAAAATGCCGCGTCCACAAGACCTTTTTTCTGGCTGGAATCGGAAGCCAAAACCGCGTCGGTGATATTGTTGGTGGAGGGCTCGTTGATAATGGGCAGAATGTAAAAAGGTCCGCCGATATGACAGTAGACGGCATCCCATTCCTTCGCCCAGTATACATAATAGTCACGGCAGCTTCTGATGTTGCCGATCCGTTCCATGCCTTTCCAATCCTTGAAAACCGCCATCAGACGTGTCATACTGCCTTCCACGTTGCATTCGTAGAGGATATCCGCGTTGGAGATTCCGTATTGCGGCAGACAGGCGTTTTCGTTGGGGATCATCACCGCGATCGGGCGCTGGTTTTCCAGTTCGCCCCGGATCCATTCATTGGTAAGGGGACTTCTGACCATGCCTTCCTCCGGGGGAACGTCTTCCTGGGGTTCGGACTCGGTAGGTTCCGGAACTGACTCCGGTGTAACAACTGTTTCCGGTGTGGTATCCAATTCATTGACGGCCATCGTTTCAACAGGCTCTTCTTTTTTGCCGCAGCCCGCCAGCAGTGCAGTGCAGGTCAGACCGGCCAAAAGAAGGACAGCTAATTTTTTCATGTGACATCCTCACTTTCTTTCGTCTTGTTTCTCTGTCTTTAAGTCAAAAACGGTATAAGCCTTTTGACATCATACCATTCATTATAGCGTATTGCAAAAAGTTTGTCACTAATAAAAAAGATTTTTACATGGAAATCCGTAACAGTTCAGCCCCAATGGCAGCAGCGAAAGGCGGGAGGCAGGCACGCGGGACGGGCGGTAGCGGCGGCGGTGGCGGTGGGCGCGTAAGGCGCGGACGGATCTTTTCCCACCCGAGGGCGCGTATCACCGTTTTTTTCATACATGGGAAATTTGATTTCCTATCGTATGAAAAAAGGCAAAAACAGAATGCATACATTCCGTTTTTGCCTGCTTTTTTATGGAGACAACAGGACTCGAACCTGCGACCCTTTACACGTCAAGCAAATGCTCTCCCAGCTGAGCTATATCTCCACTAAACTGCTTTTTTAGCATAGCAGATTTTAGGGCCGCAGTCAATACAAATTTAATAAAATTCACGATAGCGATGCCTTATTTCGTAACAGGCCCGACCAGTCTGAACTGTTGCCTTATTTCATATAATTTTTATGATTTATAGCGCATTTTTCCGTTTCATCATCTGATAACTCTTTCCCTTTATTATTATTTTCAATATGTGCTGTCTGATCCGTTGTATTTTAATATGGAGGTGACAGTATTAAAATTTTCTTTAAAGTTTTTTCATCATGCGTGTGGACATCAAACAAGTTTCTCCGTTGGCAAAATGGATGGTTCGATTTTTAGTATCTGCTTCTTTTATATTATTTTTATTTACTAAGAATGTCCGATGGCAACGCACAAAATTGTCATCCAGTATGCCTGTTAGTTCTTTCAAGGTGCCGGGGAATTCAATTTGGCGGTCTTTGGCATGGAGAATGACTTTATGGATATTGCTGGAAGTTTCAAAAAATAAAATATCGTCATAATCTACGCTGATTTTTCGTCCGCTGACTTCAAGGGTATAGACTTTATGTGTCTTGTTGGTTTGGAGCGTATGCCGTTCCATTGCATTTAACAGACATTCCCTGAGTTTCACTTTCGCTTCGGCAGGGTTGTCTTTTAATACAAAGTCCATTGCCTCTACCAACAGCAGCACATAAAGTACGCTAAACGCTTTGAAGTTCATATGCTGAGTCCATACGTTGCGAATAGCAAGGGAAAGCCGGAAAAAAGATAGTAGCATTTCAATAGATTCCTTCTTTCAACATTTACTTCCCTAATTATACTTTATACCTTTTTTTATATCAACCGCCCTCCCACAAAAATGACGAATAAATGCGGGTTTTGTATGGGGGAAAATTCATTTATTCATGAATTAGGGCATTTTATTGGAAAGGATAATACGCAAGCGGGCGTGATCTGCATGGGTTCAAGCCGTATTTTGTACTAATACCGACTGGAACATAACCGTAAACGGGTCGTCAGACCACCAACGGGGCTTATCATATGCGGTCAGCAATATTTTATAAATTTCTTCCGCACTTAACATGATTTATCCCTCTGGCAGACAGGGCAGTAAACGCTTCCCCTGCCGCCAACCACAATACGGCAAAATGTTTCCCCGCACTTTGGACAGGGTTTGCCCTCTTTTCCGTATGCCTGTAAAAAAGGTGTATTGCGGTAGTGCTGCCCTTTGGTTTCCAAATATTCCTCCGGCGTTATTTGGTTCACTTCGATAAAATAAGAAATGCGCTCCGGGATAGCGGCGGCAAGGTGTTCCCATTCTTCCATGTTCAAGCTGTTTGCCGGGCGTGCCGGATAAATTCCTGCCGTAAACAAAATCTCGTCAGAATAGATATTGCCTATGCCTGCAATGATACCCTGATCTAACAGACATTCTTTTACTGCCTTTTTGCGTTTCCCCAAATGGGCGTTCAAATATTCGGCGGTAAGTACTTTGTCAAGCGGTTCTGTACCTAATTTTTCAATCCCGCTATATGTGTCGGCTTCATCCTTTCCCAGCAGCCAAAACCGCCCGAAACGGCGTGTGTCTGAGAAACGTAATTCTGTGGAATGACCTTCTTCCATGCCGTTATTTAGGCTGAAAATAATGTGTGTGTGCTTTTCTTCCGGGTAATCTGCCGGGGTAAGTAAAAGGCAGCCTGTCATTCGTAAGTGCAGGATAATACGGTCATTGCTGTTTAGCCAGATCATCAGAAATTTTCCCCGGCGTGTCATGTGGGAAATGGTCTGTCCTGTCAGCAGCCTGCAAAATTCGTCTGCCGCAGGATAAGACACGACTTCCGGGCGTTTAACGGTTACTTTATCAATCATAAGCCCCTTTATCTGCGGCTCAATCACTCTTTTTATTGTTTCAATTTCCGGCAATTCCGGCATGGTTTTCACCTCTACGCTCCGTTCCGGTGGTTGCAGGACATGCGTCCCCCGGACGCATTGCGCCCTTTCTTGCAGATTTCTTTATCTGTTCATGGTAAAAATAGTTGACGATCACGGGTGGGGCGTTAAAGTCCCTTGTCATGCTGTCATCATTCGTCACATAGTCAAGTCCGATTTCAGCGGCAAAGGCTTTTATCTCCTTGTCAAGCTCTATCCAATAGCGGCGGTCTTTGCGGTCGTATATCTCATGGTATAAAGGATAAAGCTGTGGGTATTTTTTCTGTATATAGTCCATAATGACCGTTTTATAACCGCCCCGCAGGTTAAGGTTTTCCAACCATATTAAGTTGCACTGCTGTCTTGCCTGCCGGATAATCGCCTTTATATCCGTAATGCCGGGAAATATAGGGGAGATAAAGCAGGTAGTACGCACACCCGCAAGATAAAATGCTTTCATGGCGGCAAGCCGCCGTTCTATGGAAACGGCATGATCCATATCCTCCCGGAAATTTTCGTCCAGTGTGTTAACAGACCATGAAACACGGGCATTGGGAAAAGACCTTATCAAATCAAGGTCACGCAGTATCAGATCAGATTTTGTGGCAATGCTTAGTTTTGCGCCGCTGCCTTGTAGCTGCTCTAATAAAGCCCTTGTGCGCCCGTAGGT
>DERU01000119.1:1990-20785 GCA_002361095.1 Lachnospiraceae bacterium UBA3332 | reverse complement strand
GTCCGGGATCCAGCATCCTGAAACGACCGTGCGCTCCTGTGCCCGCATTCGGAGGCTGCCCATGCCTGCGGATCCTCTGAGCCTGCCTTCCGCCTTAAACGGATGCCATTGGGGGATGAACTATTTAATCTTCTTCTATCACATGGATTTCCAGGTAGTCAAAATCAATGGATTCGATAAAGGAATCCTGCCGGAAGCGGGTTTTGGAGTGGCGTTTGAATTCCTGGATATTGCTGTCCAGCCACAGCGGTTCGCTCAAATCAAAGGCCATGCACAGTTCGTGCATCGCGTCAAATATTTTGTGGGTGCGGCTGTCTGGTGTGTCGTTGCAGATTACGGTATCGGAAAGCAGCCGGTTTTCTTTCCATATTTTTCCCCATAAACGGAACATGGCAAAGTCCTCCTGTTGTTGGTAAGCGGTAGTTGGCCTTACTGTATGGAATGTACTACAAATAAATAAAAATTACAAGTCCGCATATTTGGAACCGGCCCGGCATATAGATATTTTGTTATGGCCTGCGGCGGCAAAATATAGCATCTTTGTGTGAATTTTTTGTAAACTTGTTTGATTGCCCTAAAAGCTGTGCTATAATGAAGAACATTAGAAAGAGTGAGGCATTGTATCATGGAAGTAATATGGGACGCGGACAGCCAGATCGAGACATGGCAGGAAGTCACGCTGGTTTATAACGCCGCATTGAAACAAATCAATACCAAGCTGGAGATTTTGAACGACGAATTTCAGCATGTACATCAGTATAACCCGATCGAACATATCAAATCCAGAATCAAGACGCCGGAAAGTATTGTCAAGAAGCTTAAGCGCCATGGTTATGAATCGAATATTGAAAACATGGTAAAATATGTCAATGATATAGCAGGGATCCGGGTTATCTGTTCTTTTACATCCGATATTTACCGGATTGCGGAGATGATCCGCCTGCAGAACGATATCCGTGTGATTGCCGTCAAAGACTATATCCGCAATCCCAAGAAGAGCGGTTATAAAAGTTACCATATGCTTGTGACGGTTCCTGTGTTTTTGTCCGACAGAACGGTGGAAGCCAAGGTGGAAATCCAGATTCGGACGGTGGCGATGGATTTTTGGGCGAGCCTGGAACATAAGATCAATTATAAATTTGAGGGAAACGCACCGGAGCATGTGAAAAGCGAACTGATCGAGTGCGCCGAGATGGTTTCAAAACTTGACGACAGGATGCAGCAGCTGAACGAGGAAATCAAAGCGCACGGAAACGTGATATAGCCGCAGTCCGGCGCTGCGGATACCAAAGAGGGGGATAAAAGGATGGGGAAGATGCGCACAAGGCTGATTGGTTCCATGGAAAAAGTGTTTCCCACAGAGGAACTTTTGGCGCCCCGGATGCGGGAAGGAGAAGCGTTTTTAGGGGAATGTTTTCAGTTCCAACTGGCATACTTTTGGGAGGGTGCGCCCGAATGGGCGCAGATTGAAGTTTTATCCGCGCTGGAGGGCGTGTCCGTAAGAACCGTGGAACTGGAACCGGCGGAGTATGTATGTCCCATGGATAGGGATGAGAATTATCTGTGTACAGGAGCCGGGCTATTTCCGGATATCCTAAAGCCGCTGGAAGAATCCGTGCGGCTGTATGGGGGACAGTGGCGCGCACTTTGGGTCAGTATCCATACCGGGGATGAGGAGCCGGGGGAATATCCGGTGACGCTGCGCTTTTGCGTGCGGGGGGAGACGGTGGCGGAGGAGACGTTTGGGTTTTTGCTTCTGCCGGGGAGGCTGCCGGAGCAGAAGCTTTTGTTTACCCAGTGGCTGCACACGGATTGTATTGCGCAGCAATATCAGACGGAGGTTTTTTCCGAACGCTGGTGGGAACTGGTGGAAGGTTATGTGCGTTTTGCGGCAGAGCACGGTGTCAATATGCTGTTGACGCCCCTGTTTACCCCGCCGCTGGATACGCTGCCGGGGACAGAGCGTCCTACGGTGCAGCTGGTGGACGTGGAAGCCGGAAAGGACGGCTGGCATTTCGGTTTTGAGCGGCTGGCACGTTGGATCGCCATGTGCAGGCGGTGCAAAATCCGCTGTCTGGAGGCCAGTCATTTGTTTACCCAGTGGGGAGCGGCACACGCGCCGAAGGTGATGGCCAAGGCGGACGGGGAGGTCAGGCGGATTTTCGGATGGGAGACGGAT
This sequence comes from Lachnospiraceae bacterium UBA3332, assembly GCA_002361095.1. Classification (GTDB taxonomy): domain Bacteria; phylum Bacillota; class Clostridia; order Lachnospirales; family Lachnospiraceae; genus Gallintestinimicrobium. The sequence continues at coordinate 18,606 of DERU01000119.1, read as the reverse complement.
GCGGACGGGGAAGCGTATACCGGATTTTTGGAGGCTTTTCTGCCTGCCCTGACCGCTTTTCTGCGCAGCGAGGGATGGGAGGGAAAGGTGTATTTCCATGTGTCCGACGAACCCGGCAGGGAACATTTGGAACATTACGGCAGACTTGCGGAGCGGATCCGCGCGCTGACGGAAGGCTTTCCCAAAATGGACGCCATTTCGGATTATGAATTTTACGAAAAAGGGATGATGGAAGTGCCGGTGTGCGCCACCAACCGTATCGCCCCGTTTCTGGAACACGGGACGCCGCATTTGTGGGCGTATTACTGCTGCTCGCAGGCAAAAGGGGTGAGCAACCGGTTCCTGGCCATGCCCGGCGCGCGCAACCGCTGCATTGGCCTGCAATTATATGATGCCCGGATAGAAGGTTTTTTGCATTGGGGTTATAATTTTTGGATGACCCAGTTTGCCACAAGGACGGTGGATCCGTTCCGGGAGAGCGACGCGGGCGGTGCGTTCCCGGCCGGGGACGCTTTCAGCGTCTATCCGGGCAGGGAAGGACCGATTGCGTCGGTGGGGCTGGAATTGTTTTTGGAGGCGCTGCAGGATTTGCGGGCCTTATGCCTGGCGGAAACTTTGGCCGGACGGGAGCAGGTGGAGGCCTTGTACGCACAGGTTCCTTACCGGGATTTTGCATGCAGCGCCGGGAGCGCTGCGGAAGTGCTGGCAGTGCGGGAACGGGTAAACCGGCTCATACTGCAAAAGCTTGCGTCAAAAACTCAGTGAGATCCTGTTTCCTTTAAGTAGTGATAGAAAATATCCGCTGCGGCGCTTTTGGGACGCCGTTTGTCATGGAGAAGTTCCAGACGGCGGGGAGGATATGCGCAGGCCGGGTGCAGCTGCACCAGCCTGTGGGTATCCAGCAGGGGCTGTGCCAGGGGCTTTGGCACAAAGCCGATTCCCAAGTTATTTTGAATCAGCGGTATCATCAGATCTGAGGTGGCCACTTCCATGGCCAGTTCCATTTCAAGTCCGTATCCGGCAAAAAATTCCCGGTAGAATTCATAGGTGACCGTTCCCTTGCCCAGGCCGATCCAGGGGTATTGCAGGAATGCGCGCAGTTCGTCTTGTTTTTGGCCGAGGGAAAAGTATTGTGTTCCGCCTACGAGGATTTCGCAAAAGGAGAGCAGTTCTTCCCGGAACAGTGGGGCGGCCGTTTGAAAGGGGGCGGTGACGACGGCGAAATCCAGTTTTCCGCCGCCAAGCAGGCGCAGCAGTTCCCGGGTGGCATGATTGTGGATGCGGATGCGGATTTGGGGGTATTTTGCCCTAAAATCCCGGATGGCGTCCAGCAAAAACAAATGCAGGGCCGTTTCGGTGGCGCCTATGGTCACGATGCCGGACGCTTCGGCCCTGTGGCGGCCGATTTCTTCTTCTGCGCGCAGCAGGTGCCGGTAAGCGGCATCCACGTGGGAAAAAAGTTTTTCCCCTTCTTCGGTGAGCCGGACGCCCCTCGCTTCGCGGAAAAACAGCCGGCAGTCAAGCTGGCTTTCCAGCAGCTTCAGGATTCTTGTGACATTCGGCTGGCTGCTGCCAAGCGCGGCGGCCGCTTTGGTGATGTTTCCGTATTTTGCCACATGGTAGAAAATCTTATAATATTCAAAATTAATATCCATCTATTTTTTATATTCCTCCAATACCATATATATATTTTTCATATTTGTCAGAGGGTATTATAATGTGTTACGGCACAGCCCTGACGGAACCGTAACACATTATAATGGAATCTGAAAGATCAGGAAAGGGGGAATTTGTATTGAATCAGGATTTGACGGTGGGAAAGCCGGAAACGGTGTTGTGGAGGTTCTGCCTTCCGCTGTTTGGCAGCGTTCTTTTTCAACAGCTGTATAATATCGCGGATAGTCTGGTAGCCGGGAAGTTTATCGGAGAAAATGCGCTGGCGGCTGTGGGCAACGGTTATGAAATTACCTTGGTTTTCCTTGCATTTGCCTTTGGATGCAATATGGGATGTTCTGTTATCGTTTCCCAGCTGTTTGGGGCAAAAGAATATGCCGGAATGAAAACGGCGGCTGCCACAGCCTGCATTTTCAGCGCGATTCTGTGCGCGGTTCTGATGTTTGCCGGTATTTTTGGGTGCGCGGCGCTTTTGCGGATAATCCGCACGCCGCCGGAGGTTTTTGCGGATTCGCAGCTGTACCTGGATATTTATGTGTGGGGACTGCCCTTTGTGTTCTTTTATAATATAGCGACGGGAATTTTTTCCGCGCTGGGCGATTCCAAAACGCCTTTCTGTTTTCTGGCAGTGTCCTCCACGGCAAATATCGCGGTGGATATTTGGTTTGTGGAAGGCTTTGGCATGGGGGTGGCGGGCGTTGCGTGGGCGACTTTTCTGTGCCAGGGCATAAGCTGTGTACTGGCGGTAGCCGCCGTATGGCGGCGCTTTTGCCGGATCCCGGCGCAGGGACGGATCGCGCTGTTTGATTGGGGGCTTTTGAAAAAAATCCTGGGGATTGCGATTCCCAGTATGCTGCAGCAGAGCTTTGTATCCGTGGGCAATATTGTCATACAGGGGGTGATCAACGGTTTCGGCGCTTCCGTGATGGCCGGGTACAGCGCCGCCGTCAAAATGAATAATTTGGTCATCACTTCCTTTACCACGCTGGCCAACGGCATTTCCAACTATGCGGCCCAGAATATCGGGGCGGGAAAGACAGGGCGCATCCGGCCGGGTTTTTTGGCGGGTATCAGGCTGGTCTGGATTTTGGGGCTGCCGCTGTTTCTTGTGTACTTTTTTGCGGGAAAACCGGTGCTGGGGCTGTTTTTGAAAGACCCTACGGCGGCTGCCATGGAGACGGGAATTGTGTTTCTGCGCATTTTGTCGCCGTTTTACTTTGTGGTTTCCGCCAAGCTGGTGGCGGATGGAATTTTGCGGGGCACGGGAAGGATGGCGCAGTTTATGGCCGCTACGTTTACGGATTTGGTTTTGCGGGTTTTGCTGGCCGTTTTGTTTTCGGAGACTTTCCTGGGAGCCACCGGTATCTGGTGCGCCTGGCCGGTGGGATGGACCGTGGCTACGGTCATGTCGCTTTTCTTTTACGGCAGGGGGCCGTGGCGTAAAAGAAAAGCGTTTCCGTGATTTCTCTGACAGGATACTTGACAAGGGCGTGAAAATCCGGTATTCTGTAGGAAGTTATTTTAACGGTTTAAAGTGTGAAATAGCCGGAAAGCGGTTTCATGCAAAAGGTTTTCGGGAGGAAGGGTAAGATGAGCAATAGGCAGGGATCGCTGGTGTCTGTGCGCCAGGATGTGCGGGTAGTGGACTGTACCATGAGGGACGGCGGGCTGGTGAATAATTTCGCGTTCACGGATGAGTTTGTCAAAGATCTGTATTTGGCGAATATCAAGGCCGGTGTGGATTATATGGAATTCGGATATAAGGCCTCGAAAGAGATTTTTGATCCCAAGAAGTTTGGGAAATGGAAGTTCAGTGACGAAAAGGATATCCGCAGCATTGTGGGTGACAATAAGACGGATTTAAAGATTTCCGTCATGGCGGATGTGGGAAGGACCGATTTTCGGCAAAGTATTTTGAACCGCAAAGACAGTGCGATTGATATGATTCGGGTGGCGACCTACATCAACACGATTCCGGCATGCATTGAGATGCTGGAGGACGCCAAAAAGAAGGGGTATGAGACGACGGCCAATATCATGGCAGTGTCAAAGGTGAACGACGGGGAACTGGAAATCGCGTTGGATATGCTGGGGCAGAGCAGTGTGGACGTGATTTATGTGGTGGACAGCTTTGGCAGTTTTTACCCGGAACAGATGGAGAGGCTCTGTGATAAATACCTGAATGTGGCGGTCAAGTATAATAAGAAGATCGGCATTCACGCCCATAACAATCAGCAGCTGGCTTTTGCCAATACGATCGAGGCGCTGTCAAGGGGCGTCAGTTATCTGGATGCGACGGTCAGCGGCATGGGGCGGGGCGCCGGAAACTGTTATATGGAGTCCCTGCTTTGCTTTCTGAAAAATCCCAAGTACAATAAGCTTGCCGTTATGAATTTTGTGGAGAAGCACATGCTGAAACTGCGGGAAGAAGGCGTGGTTTGGGGGTATGATATCCCGTACCTTTTGACAGGCATTTTGAACAGCCATCCGTCGTCCGCGATCCAGTTTATCAAAGAGAAGCGCACGGATTATTCCATGTTTTATCAGGAATTGATGGACAATGTATTATAGGAATCCTCCGTCGATGGTGATTATTTGCCCGGTCAGGTAGGCCGGGGCGCCGGAAAGCTGCAGGGCAAGATCCGCCACTTCCTGCGGGCTGCCAAGCCTGTCGGCAGGGATTTCTCCGATGAGCGCCTGCATTTCTTCTTCCGAAAAGCAGCGGTTCATATCCGTATCGATAACGCCGCATGCGATGGCATTCACTTGAATGTTGCTGGGGGCCAGTTCTTTTGCCAGCGCCTTGGTGAAGCTGTTGACGGCCCCCTTGGAGGCGGAATAGGCGACCTCCATGGAAGCGCCGGCACTCCCCCAGACAGAAGAAATGTTGATGATCTTTCCCTGCTTTTTTTGCAGCATGAGCGGGACTGCCAGTTTGCAGGTATAAAAACAGGAGTCAAGGTTTGTGGACATGAGTCTGCGCCATTCGGACACGGACATGTCGGAAAGAAGGCCGATGTGGGAAATGCCGGCATTGTTTACCAATACATCCAGGTGGGGAATGTTTGCAAAAAGGGCCTGCACCGTATCGAAGTCTCCCATGTCCCCGCAGAACGGAAAGGCGGGGACATGGTATTTTTGGGTCAATTCCGTGCAAAAAGATGCGAGAAGCCGTTCCGAATGTACGCATGTCAAATATAGCCGAAAGCCTGCCGCTGCGTAAGCGTTGGCGATGGCCCGGCCGATCCCGCGGGAAGCGCCTGTGATCAGGGCGCATTTTTTTTGTGATTCCATATCAACCCCTCTGCCCGCTTTAGCGGGCGTAAATTCACGGTTTTAGGATTGTAAAAAATATTCCTGTACGGAAGCAACGGCGCAGGCGCCGTCCGCCACTGCCGTGATTACCTGTCTAAGCCGCTTGGTGCGCACGTCTCCTGCGGCAAAAATGCCGGGCGTACTGGTTCTGCAGTCTTCCCCGGCGATCAGATAGCCGTTGGGGTCTGTGGCCGCTATATTGCGGAAGGGCTGCGAATTGGGAACGATTCCCACCGCAACGAAAACACCGTCCGTCATAAGTTTCCGCTGCCGGTTGTTTTCCTTATCATATAGGAAAAGTCCCTGTACCTGTTCTTCCCCGAAAATTTCACTTACGGTACAATTCCACACCATTTCCACATTGGGTAATGCAAAAAGCTGTTCCTGCAGGATATTTGCGGCGCGCAGTTCGTCCCTTCTGTGTACCACATATACTTTTTTACAGATTCGTGCAAGGAAAATGGCGTCCTCCACGGCTACATCCCCGCCGCCGATCACTGCCGTTGTTTTTCCCCTGAAAAAAGCCCCGTCACAGGTGGCGCAGTAAGAAATGCCGCGTCCGGCAAGGCGTTCTTCCCCTTCCACATCCAGCTTTCTGTGGGAAGCACCGGTGGCGATAAGAACGGCGCGCGCCGTAAAGTCGGCGTCCTGGGCGTGAACGATCCGGTTTGCCCCTTTCGCTTCTATTCGCAGTACTTCGGCCTCCTCGAATTCGACACCCAGCTTATCCACATGTTCCCGGAATTTCATACCCATGTCAAAACCGTTTATACCCGGCATGCCCAGATAATTGTCCACCTCATAAGTGTTTAAAATCTGTCCCCCGCTCATGGGATTCTTTTCCAAAACCAACACGGAGAGCCCGGCGCGCTTCGCATACAGGGCGGCGCTTAAGCCGGCCGGGCCGGAACCTATAATAATCAGATCATACATCTTTGTGTCCTCCTTTATGATACCGCCGTTACTTTTAGTATATGCAATTTCCCACATTCTTTCAAGCCGCTGCCGCAAAAAGGTACGGAAATCAATTTTGCAGCCGGGACAGGAGGGCATAGACGCCGGGAGTGGGGACAGCGGCACAGGCGGTATCTCAAGGAATATCGCCGCCATCCTTATTTGGGGTGGAAGCCATATTTTTTAGGCAGCCTATTGTTGCTATCTCGGTTACATGATATAATTTAAGCCGTGGAAGGAGCAGATAATAAAATGAAACCTATACAAATAATGGCTCTTGCCGTAATTGCGGTATTTTATATCGCATACTTTACAAAAATGATTTTACAGCGCCGAAAGGGTGTAAAAACTGACCAAATCGGTAAAGGAATCAAGCCGCGAAATGTGCTTGTTATCGAAATACTGATGAAGATGGCAACCTACTCTATTGTGGTTATCGAGGTGGCCAGCATTATATGGAATTTCCGCATATGGAAATCCCCTTATACATGGATAGGCATTGGTGTTGCAACGCTTGGTGTTTTCGTCTTTATCGTGGCTATGGTAACGATGAGAGACAGTTGGAGAGCAGGCATACCCGAAAAGGACAAAACAGAACTTGTAACAACGGGGATATACCGTATCAGTCGTAACCCTGCATTTCTTGGCTTTGACTTATTATATCTGGGAGTGCTAATTGCATTTTTCAATTATTTGCATTTGCTTTTCGTGTTTTATGCAGTTGTAATGCTTCACTTGCAGATATTACAAGAGGAAAAATTCCTAACCGGAACCTTCGGAGAAAAATACACCGAGTATAAAAAACATACTGGTAGATATTTTCTTTTTGACAGACCGTATTCCAAAAAGAAAACAATAATAACAACAGTATCCATCGTTCTTTGCATGGCTTTGGGATTGGGTGGCTATATGGTTTATGGCACACAGCAGATGAGCAAATTACCGGAGCTTACTTTTACCGAGGCACTTGAATATACCACAAAGAATAACCCTGATGCAGTTATAACCGTTGGCATTATCAAGGATGGGCAGTTTTCCTATAAAGTGTATGGAAATAGCGGCGAGGAACTTCCTGCTGAACTGCATACATACGAGATTGGCTCTCTTACAAAGACTTTTACCGCCGCTTTGATAAGCAAAGCCATTAGTGAGGGAAAAGTTGACCTTGAAAGCAAAATAGACAACTATTTGTCGCTTCCCGAAGGCAACGAATATCCAACAATCCAAAAACTTTTGACACATACATCGGGATATAATGGATATTACTTTGAATCTCCTATGATTATTAACTTCCTTGTAGGCAGAAACGATTTTTACGGTATCACAAAGGAAATGGTACTTGATAAGGCGAGTGAACTGAGTATGGATAAGGAAAGCTATGATTTTACTTATTCCAACTTCGGATATGCGGTCTTGGGACTTGTGCTTGAATCGGTATATGACATTGATTACAAAACATTGGTAAATGACTTTTTGCAGAATGAATTGGGGCTAACGAACACCAAAATTTCAACCGGGGACGGAGATCTTGGCAATTATTGGGATTGGAAAGGCGGAGATGCGTATTTGTCGGCGGGAGCTATCATATCGAATATATCCGATATGCTTTCCTATGCACAAATACAGCTTGAAAACAATCTGTATTTTTCCGAGTGCCACAAGAACCTTGAAACGATTAATGCAACTCCTAAGGCTTACGAGGCTATAGGTATCCGTATGGATGAGATCGGGATGTCTTGGATTATTGATAATGAGAACGGTATAATATGGCATAACGGTGGCACGGGAGATTTTAACAGTTATCTTGGCTTCAATTCTGAAACGGGAACGGCAGTGGTGATACTATCAAATCTCTCACCAAGTTATAGAATCCCTGCAACAGTATTAGGTGTAAAGTTATTAACCGAACTGGAGAATTAACATAAAGAACACCCTGCAAGACTTCACAAAATCTTGTAGGGTGTTTCCCTGTCTTAGCGTTCCATGTCAAGGTGGCGGCGCTGGGGTTTCGGCTCTCCCTTTACCTGCCGCTCCCATGCGGCCAAGTCGCGGTTGTACTGCTCCACAACACCCTCCGCTTTGCGGTACCGGTACATTGGCAAACGGATCGTAGAGCAGGAACAGGAAAGCAGTGAACGGGCGGAATATGGAAAGCGGCTGATTTCCGTATTGCCGGAAGAACTGAAAAAAGAATTTGGAAAAAGCGATTCCGAGTGAAATTTGCAATATTTCAGAAAATTCTATTTGTGCTTTCCCGACGAGCAGATTGCGAACACGCGTGTTCGCAATCTTAGTTGGTCGCATTTCAGAAGCCTTTTGCGTGTGACGGACGAAGATGCAAGAATGTGGTATATGAATGAAGCGGCTGCTGGAAATTGGTGTATTATGGCGATTGACAAATGGAGGGGAGGATGGTATAGTATTATTTGCAGTTAATAAATTTGTAATAAATGTAACAAATGATTTTGATTCATGACCCTGAATCGTAACAGTGGATGAGAACATATCGGATGTGGGGATGCAGATGAAACATAAATTTACGAAAGTAACAGTTTGTGCCGTTGCGGCGGCCATAGTGCTTTCCGGCAGCGGTTTGGATGCCGCTGCGGCGGGAACGAAAGCGACCCTTCCGGCTGCAGGTCTTGGACTTACGCTGGGAGACGGTTCTTCCATTGCGGATGTACGGGAGGATGTCAAGCAGCGGAAGGAAGAAGAAAAGAAGAACGAAAAGGAAACACAGGAAACGGTAACGGCTGCGGAGAAGGAGACCCAGACCCAGACCGTATCTTCCGAGAAGGAGACCCAGACCCAGACGGCTTTGGCATCCTCTGAGAAAGAGGCCCAGACCGTTTCGTCACAGGAGACGGAAAGCCAGACGCAGACCGCAGAAGAGGGCGAAGGGGAAACCAGGAAGGAATCCCAGATTGTGGAGGCCGTGGAACCTGTTTTGCGGGAAGCCGGACAGGAAACCTCCGGGGAAGGGGACGGACAGGAGCAAGAGGAGACGCTGATCATTGCGCAGGTGAGCAATTATGTGAATATCCGCGATATACCTTCCACGGACGGGGAAATTGTGGGTAAGCTTTATCATAATTCCGTGGGTGTCCTCTTGTCGGTGGAAGACGATTGGTATCATATGAAGTCCGGTAATGTGGAGGGCTATGTAAAGGCAGAGTATTTTGAAAAGGGGGAGGAAGCAAAGCGCATTGCGGATGAAGTGGGGGACCGCATTGCCACGGTGAATACCCAGACTTTGAAAGTCAGGGCGGATGCGAGTATGGAAGCTTCCGTATTGGGGCTGGTACCCGGAGGGGAAGAACTGACCGTCCTGGATGAGGAAAACGGTTTTGTCAAGGTCAGCATAGAGGAAGGCGACGGCTGGGTTTCCATGGAATATGTGGATTTGCGGACCGAGTATGTGACAGCCGAGTCCATAGAGGAAGAACGCGCAAGGCTGGAAAAAGAAGAACGGGCCAAGCAGGAAGCCAAGAAAGCGGCGGACGCTGCCCGTAAGAAGCTGCAGGAGGAAGAGCGCAGGAAAGAAGAAGAACGTCGTGCCAAGGAAGAGGCGGCTGCAGGGACGGAAGCTGCAGCACCGGCCCAGGAGGCGGTTCAGGAGCCTGCAGCACCCGTTGTCAGCAGCGATGCAAGCCTTGGAGCGGCAGTTGCCAATTATGCCGTACAGTTCAAGGGGAATCCGTATGTATACGGCGGTACGAGCCTGACAAACGGCGCGGATTGTTCCGGTTTCGTTATGAGCGTTTATAAGAATTTTGGCGTATCCCTGCCGCATTCCTCTTCTGCGGACAGGAGCGTGGGATATGGGGTAGGCAGCCTTGCGGAGGCACAGCCCGGCGATATTATCTGCTATTCCGGTCATGTGGGAATTTATATCGGAGGCGGACAGATTGTACACGCGAGTACGGAAAAGACAGGCATTAAGATATCTAACGCAAATTATAGAAAGATTTTGGCAATCAGAAGAATATTCTGAGAGCAAATCGGGGAGAAATCCGGCGGCACAGACCCGCCGGATTTTTTTCGGCTTTTTTCAAATATCTTGTTCGCCCTGCCATCAGTTCAAAATTCATGCCGTCTGCATTGGCGCAATTAAAATCGTGCATGAGTTTTCCTGTATCAGATTCTCTGCGGTATTCACCATACACGTAAAGGATATGCCCCCATCTTCAAAAGATTTACCCCAAGCCCTTCCCCGCCCCGCGAAAAGTAACCGGCAATGGCGTCACTTTTCACGGGCAGAAGAAGTTTAAATAAACATAAAATAATTTAGATAATATTAAAATACTAAATTTTTGCGGATTTTTCATGAAAAGAAGGAGGTGAAAACCGGAAAAAGTAATCATATATCCAATAAAAAGGCGCTTTTAAGGGGCAGGCACATTTGGCGGCGCAAAATTATTGGGAAAAATAGATAAAAATTGGCTTTGAATTATTATACAGAAATCTAAAATAGTAATTGACAAATGCTGGAGAATGCCCTACCATAGGAAGCAGAGAATTGCTTAGGAAGATTTGGGTCGGTATCCGGACGGGGATGGCCGGCAGAATGGAGGGTAGGATGAAGAATTATAAGTTTTGGTTTGCAACCGGGTCGCAGGATCTCTACGGGGATGCGTGTCTTGCGAAGGTGGCGGAGCATTCCAGAATCATCGTGGAGGAACTCAACAAGACGGGGCTGCTTCCCTATGAAGTGGTGTGGAAGCCCACGCTCATTACCAATGAAGTGATCCGCAAGCTTTTTAACGATGCGAATGCGGACGAAGAGTGTGCGGGCGTGATCACTTGGATGCATACGTTTTCGCCGGCCAAGTCATGGATTTTGGGACTGCAGGAGTACCGCAAACCTCTTTGTCATTTACATACGCAGTTTAACCGGGAGATTCCCTATGACACCATCGACATGGATTTCATGAACGAGAACCAGTCCGCGCACGGCGACAGGGAATACGGTCATATTGTAACCCGCATGGGAATCGAGCGCAAGGTGATTATGGGCCACTGGAGCGATGAAAACTGTGTGAGGCGTCTGGCATCTTGGATGCGCACCGCAGTTGGCATCATGGAATCCAGCCATATCCGCGTCATGAGGATTGCGGACAACATGCGCAATGTGGCAGTCACGGAAGGCGACAAGGTGGAAGCGCAGGTGAAGTTCGGCTGGGAGATCGACGCGTACCCGGTCAACGAGATTGCGGAGTGCGTGGCGGATGTGGGCGAAGGCGACATTCATGCACTGGTGGAAGAATATTACAGCAAATACCGGATCATCGACGAAGGCCGGGATCCGGAGGAGTTCAGGCGTCATGTGGCGGTGCAGGCCGGTATCGAGATCGGTTTTGAACGCTTTTTGAAGGAAAAGGACTATCATGCGATCGTGACCCATTTCGGGGATCTGGGTTCCTTAAAGCAGCTTCCCGGACTTGCCATTCAGAGGCTGATGGAGAAGGGCTACGGCTTTGGCGGCGAGGGCGACTGGAAAACGGCGGCTATGGTGCGCCTGATGAAGATTATGACGCAGGGCATGAAAGATGCGAAGGGAACTTCCTTTATGGAGGATTACACTTATAATCTGGTTCCCGGCAAGGAAGGGATTCTGCAGGCGCATATGCTGGAAGTGTGTCCGACCATAGCGGACGGCCCCATCGGCATCAAAGTATGTCCGCTGTCCATGGGCGACAGGGAGGATCCGGCAAGACTGGTATTTACGTCCAAAGAGGGGAGCGGTATTGCGGCTTCCCTGATCGACCTGGGAACACGTTTCAGGCTGATTATCAATGAGGTGGACTGCAAGAAGGTGGAAAAACCCATGCCCAAGCTTCCGGTGGCGACGAACTTCTGGACGCCCAGACCGAATCTGACGGTGGGCGCAGAAGGCTGGATTTTGGCAGGCGGTGCGCATCATACGGCATTTTCGTATGACCTGACTGCGGAGCAGATGGTAGACTGGGCGGACGCCATGGGAATCGAGACTGTGGTGATCGGCGCGGATACCACCATCCGGGGCTTAAAAAATGAAATGAGATGGAACGCGGCGGTTTACCGCTGAGCGGATTTCAATGGGATTGCGCAGGCCGGGCGGCATTTGGCGCCGCCTGCGCAGAAATGGGGGAAATTATGAGCAAAGAGCAAATCAGGGCATCCGTCAGGGAAGGCAGAACCGTATTGGGGATTGAGTTTGGGTCTACGCGGATTAAGGCGGTGCTGACGGACGAGAATCATACGCCTATCGCTTCCGGCGCGCACGATTGGGAGAACCGTCTGGAAAACGGCGTTTGGACCTACCGGCTGGAGGACATCTGGACAGGGCTGCAGGACAGTTATCAAAAGATGGCGGCGGATGTTTTTGCACAATACGGGGAAGAACTGACCACAATCGGCGCAATCGGGTTTTCCGCCATGATGCATGGCTACATGGCGTTTGATGAAAAAGGGGAACTGCTGACCCCTTTCCGCACCTGGCGTAACACGATCACGGAAAAGGCGGCGTCCGTCCTTTCCGGCGAGTTTGGCTTCAACATTCCCCAGCGCTGGAGCATCGCCCACTTGTACCAGGCTGTTTTGAACGGGGAAGAGCATGTGGGAAAAATCAAATTTTTAAGTACGCTGGCCTGCTATATCCACTGGAAGCTCACAGGGGAGAAGGTTGCCGGAATCGGCGAGGCGTCCGGGATGTTTCCCATTGATTCCAACGCTAAGGATTACGACCAGACTATGGTAGCGCGTTTTGACGCATTGCTGGAAGAGTACCATTATCCCTGGAAGCTGCGGGAAATTTTGCCTAAGGTGCTGGTGGCGGGGGAACCTGCGGGAACCCTGACGGAAGAAGGGGCGAGGCTTTTGGATGTTTCCGGCAAACTAAAGGCGGGCATTTTGCTGTGTCCTCCCGAAGGGGACGCGGGAACCGGTATGGCGGCGACCAACAGCGTGGCGGTGCGCACCGGAAATGTTTCCGCAGGAACCAGTGTGTTTGCCATGATCGTGCTGGAAAAAGCGCTTTCCGGCATGTATCCGGAAATTGATATGGTGACGACGCCTTCGGGGGATCCGGTGGCCATGGTACACTGCAACAACTGCACGTCCGATTTGAATGCCTGGGTGAATCTGTTTGACGAATTTGCGTCCTGCTTCGGTGTGGAGACAGACAAGAACAAGCTGTTTTCCGTTCTTTACCAAAAAGCAATGGAAGGGGATAAAGACTGCGGCGGGCTGATGGCATACAATTATTTTTCCGGGGAACCCGTGACAGGCTTCGAAGAGGGCCGGCCCATGTTTTTGCGTCGTCCGGACAGCCGCTTCACGCTGGCAAACTTTATGCGGACCCATCTGTACAGTTCGCTGGCCACTTTGAAAATCGGCCTGGACATCCTGCTAAAGGAGGAGGATGTACAGATCGATACGGTTACCGGGCACGGCGGCCTGTTTAAGACGGAAGGCGTGGGGCAGAGTATTTTGGCGGCGGCGATGAACGCGCCGATTTCCGTGATGGAGACGGCGGGGGAAGGCGGCGCGTGGGGAATTGCCCTGCTGGCGGCTTATATGCTCTATAAAAAGGAAGGACAGGGACTGGACGCTTATTTGGAAGAAAAAGTGTTTGCGGATATGGCAGTCAAGACCCTGCGGCCCGATCCTGCGGATGTGGCGGGCTTTGAAACCTTTACCGCGCGGTATGAGGATTGCCTGGCTGCCGAACGCGCGGCTGTCAACAGCCTTGCTTTGCAGTGAGGAAAGCATTGGGCATCGGTTCGGACAGGATAAAATTGGGAAAGAGAGGAAAAAATCATGTTGGAAGAACTCAAAAAAGCGGTTTATGAGGCAAATATGCAGCTGCCCAAATACGGACTGGTCACGTTTACCTGGGGGAATGTCAGCGGCATAGACCGGAAAAGCGGGCTGTTCGTGATCAAGCCCAGCGGCGTGGAGTATGATAAGCTGACGCCGGAGGATATGGTAGTCATGGATCTGAACGGCAACCATGTGGAAGGAAAATACAGACCGTCCTCCGATACCGCAACCCATATCGAGATCTACAAAGCATTTTCGGAGGTGGGGGGCATTGTGCATACGCATTCTGCCTATGCCACAAGCTGGGCGCAGTCCGGAAGGGGGATTCCCTGCTACGGAACCACCCATGCGGATTACATGTATGGGGAGATTCCCTGTCTGCGCTGCCTCAATGAGGATGAGATTGAGGAGGCTTACGAACAAAACACCGGACGCCTGATTGTAAACGAGTTCAAACGTCTCTGCATGGATCCCGTCGCAATGCCTACCGTTTTGTGTAAAAACCATGGCCCTTTCGCCTGGGGCAAAGACGCCCATGAGGCGGTGCACAACGCGGTTGTGTTGGAGGAAGTGGCGAAAATGGCGTTTCGCGCGGAACTGATCAACTCCCGCATCCAGCCGGCGCCGCAGGCCCTGCAGGATAAGCATTATACCCGAAAACACGGCGCCAACGCTTATTACGGACAGGATACGGAATGAGAAGGCCTGTGCGAAACGGCTGCCCTTGGCGGTGATGAATATTGGCGATATGCCGGAAAGTGAGAAGTGTGAAGAATGGATATTTTAGAATTGAAAAAACATGCCAATGATGTCCGCAAAGGCATTGTTGCGGCGGTCCATGGGGCAAAAGCGGGACATCCCGGCGGTTCCCTGTCCGCAGCGGACATTTTTACCTATTTGTATTTTGAGGAGATGAACATTGATCCCCAAAATCCGAAGATGGAGGAGCGCGACCGTTTTGTCCTTTCCAAAGGGCATACTGCGCCGGGGCTGTATGCCACGCTGGCAAACAGGGGGTATTTTCCGGTGGAAGATTTGCCGACCCTGCGCCATCTGGGCTCTTATCTGCAGGGACATCCCTGCCTGCAGCATGTGCCCGGGGTAGACATGTCCTCCGGTTCTTTGGGACAGGGCATCTCTGCGGCCGTCGGCATGGCTTTGGGGGCCAAACTGTCCGGAAAGAATTTCCGTGTGTATACGCTGTTGGGCGACGGAGAGATTGAGGAGGGTCAGGTCTGGGAAGCGGCAATGTTTGCCGGACACCGCAAACTGGACAATCTGGTGGTAATCGTAGACAACAACGG
This sequence comes from Lachnospiraceae bacterium UBA3332, assembly GCA_002361095.1. Lineage (GTDB taxonomy): Bacteria > Bacillota > Clostridia > Lachnospirales > Lachnospiraceae > Gallintestinimicrobium. Next base: position 3,556 of record DERU01000119.1, on the reverse strand, counting down.
CCTGCAGATCGACGGACGCATTGACGATGTGTGCTCTCCTTATCCCATAGATAAAAAGTTTGAGGCATTCAATTTCCATGTAATCAATGTAGCGGACGGCAACGATATGGAGCAGATACGGGCGGCCTTTTCGGAAGCGCGCAGCGTACAGGGAAAGCCGGTTGCGATCATTGCCCATACCTTGAAGGGCAAAGGGGTGTCCTTCATGGAGGGAAGCGTGGATTGGCACGGCAAAGCGCCCAACGATGCGGAGTATGAGACCGCCAAGGCGGATCTGGAAAGGATCGGTGAAGCATTATGTCAGAGGTAAAGAAAATAGCAACCAGGGAAGCCTATGGAAACGCGCTGGCGGAGTTTGGGGAAGCATACCCAGATATGGTGGTTTTGGACGCGGACCTTGCGGCGGCAACCAAGACCGGGGTCTTTAAGAAAAAATATCCCGAAAGACATGTGGACTGTGGGATTGCGGAAGCAAACATGATGGGGATTGCCGCCGGGCTTTCCCTGACGGGAAAAATCCCCGTGGCAAGCACATTTGCCATGTTTGCCGCCGGGCGCGCGTTTGAACAGGTACGCAATTCCATCGGATATCCCCATTTAAACGTTAAGATCGGGGCTACCCATGCGGGTATCACCGTGGGCGAAGACGGCGCTTCCCACCAGTGCAACGAGGATATCGCCCTGATGCGCACGATTCCAGGCATGACGATTTTGAACCCTTCCGACGCGGTGGAAGCAAGGGCGTGCGTGAAAGCGGCGCTGGATATTGAAGGGCCGGTGTATATGCGTTTCGGACGCGCGGCGGTGCCGGTGATCAACGACCGGGAGGACTATAAGTTTGAGGTGGGTAAAGGTGAGGTTCTGCGGGAAGGCAGCGACGTCACCATCGTCGCCACCGGCATTATGGTAAATTCGGCGTTGGAGGCGGCGGATAAACTGGCGGCGGACGGGATTTGTGCAGAGGTGATCAATATTTGTACGATCAAGCCTTTGGACAGCGAACTGATTGCGGCAAGCGCGAAGAAGACCGGCAGGGTGGTGACGGCGGAGGAGCATTCCGTCATCGGCGGTCTTGGCGGCGCGGTATGCGAGGCGCTTGCCGAACGCTGTCCGGTACCGGTGCATCGGATCGGGATCAACGATGTGTTTGGCGAATCCGGATCCGCAGGCGCACTGCTGGCGAAATACGGGTTGGACGGCGAGGGCGTTTACCGGAGCGTGAAGGATTTTATGGGCGGAAAGTAACCTTAAAACAGAAACCGTGCGCATAACGCGCGGTTTGGATACGCGCATGCGGAGGAATATCCGCATGCGTGTGCGGCAAAAAAGTTAAAAGGAGTGCCTGATGGCAAAATTATATATTAACGATACCAAGAAAAAAGGAAAGATCAATCCCGAGATTTACGGACATTTTTCGGAGCATTTGGGGCGCTGCATTTATGAGGGATTGTATGTACGGGAAGATTCCGGCATCCCCAACGTGAACGGAATGCGTAAAGACGTGGTGGAAGCCCTCAAAGAGATGCAGATTCCGGTACTGCGCTGGCCGGGCGGCTGCTTTGCCGA
>DERU01000119.1:0-1695 GCA_002361095.1 Lachnospiraceae bacterium UBA3332 | reverse complement strand
CTGGCCGGGCGGCTGTTTTGCGGACGAGTATCACTGGATGGACGGCGTGGGCCCCAAAGAAAACCGCAAAAAAATGGTAAACACGCACTGGGGAGGCGTGGTGGAGGATAACAGCTTCGGTACCCATGAGTTTTTTGAACTGTGTGAACAGCTGGGCTGTAAGACTTATATCAACGGCAATGTGGGCAGCGGAACGGTACAGGAGATGTCCGAATGGGTGGAATATATGACTTTTGACGGCGTATCCCCCATGGCGCAGCTGCGGAAGGAAAACGGGCATGAGAAGCCTTGGAAGGTGGATTATTTTGGCATCGGCAACGAAAACTGGGGCTGCGGCGGGAATATGACGCCCGAGTATTATGCCAACCTGTACCGCCGTTACCAGACTTATGTGCGCCATTACGACCATGCGGCTCCCATTAAAAAGATTTGCGGCGGCCCCAATGTGGACGATGTGAACTGGACGCAGAAGGTACTGGATACCTGTTTTGCAAGCCCCCATCCGGACAAGAAATTCCACGGCTACATGGACGGGCTTTCCCTGCACTACTACGTCCATCCGGGCGGCTGGGACAGTAAAGGAAGCGCGACCGATTTTGACGAAAAGACCTGGTACCAGACACTGGCAAAGGCGCTTTATATGGAAGATCTTATCAAGCTGCACGGGGATATCATGGACCAGTTTGACCCGAAGAAAAAAATCGGCCTGATTGTGGACGAGTGGGGCACCTGGTTTGATGTGGAACCCGGTACGAATCCCGGATTTTTGTATCAGCAAAACACCATGCGGGACGCGCTGGTTGCGGCGGTCAGCTTAAATATTTTTAACAAGCACTGCGACCGTGTAAAGATGGCGTGTATTGCCCAGCTGGTGAACGTGCTGCAGTCCGTCATTCTGACGGAAGGGGAGAAGATGATTCTGACCCCCACCTACCATGTGTTCCATATGTATAAATACCATCAGGGCGCGAAGCTTTTGGACAGCGTACTCACAGGGGTGGAGAAAGTGGGCATGAAGAAATGCGAAGTGCCCGCCCTGCAGGAGTCCGTATCCGTGCAGAAGGACGGCACGGTCACGGTTACGGTGGCCAATCTTTCCGTGGACAACAGCTATCCGGTGGAGGTAGTGTTTATGGAGAGAAAGCCCGAAGCGGTAGAGGGCAGTATTTTGACCAATGAAATGCATGCGAAAAATACGTTTGACCGGCCCGATACGGTGAAGGAGGAGGCGCTTGCGGACGTGACGCTTTCCGAAAGGGGCGTATCTTTGACAATTCCGCCCTGCAGCGTGGTAAGCCTGCGGATCCGGTAAAAAGGATGGAAGACGGGAAAGCGCCGAAGAAGCACTGCTATAAGTGCCTTTTGCGGGAAATGGACGAAGAGGCCTATATGGCAAAACTCCATCGGTATATCGAGGGCTTGGACAGGGACTTAAAGGCGGCGCAGGAAATCTATGAGGGCAGGCTTTCGGTCTGCAAGGCGTGCGATTATTTGGAGGCCGGAACCTGTCAGGCCTGCGGCTGTTATGTGGAATTGCGCGCCGCCGTGAAAAAGAACCGTTGTCCTTACAAAAAATGGTGAAGAAAACCGCCGCCCGCTCCCCGGTTTGGCCTATGCCCTCTAAAGTAACGACTGATAGGAAATTGGGTAACAGTTCAGCCCCAATGGCATCGGTTTAAGGCGGGAGGCAGGCAC
>DERU01000124.1:486-3089 GCA_002361095.1 Lachnospiraceae bacterium UBA3332 | reverse complement strand
CCATGGCGCGCAAACTAAAAAAAGAAAGCAGGCCGTTTGGCACTGCTTTCCCTCCGTTTCCATGACTATTTATCCGTAATCTCCGCGTGGAACTTTTGCAGGGATTTGACGGGAAGCTTTCCGTCGCGCTTTGCGCTGCGGATTCCCTCCACGGTCGCCTTGGCTGCGGCCATTGTGGTCATATAGGGAATTTTATTTTTGATGGCGGCTTTGCGGATATAACTGTCATCCACAGAGCCCTTCTTTCCCACCGGGGTATTCACGATCAGCTGAATCTTGCCGTTCGTGATTTTATCCAGGATATTGGGCCGTCCCTCGTTAATCTTTGCGACCTTCAGGGCCGGTATCCCTGCCGATTCGATCAAATCACAGGTTCTGCCCGTGGCCATAATGGAAAAACCGCAGGCGTAAAACCCTTTGGCCACTTCCACAACTTCCGCCTTGTCACGGTCATTCACGGAAATCAGCACGCAGCCCGATGTGGGAAGTTCACTCTTGGTCGCCTCCTCCGCTTTATAAAAAGCGTCCCCAAAATCTGCGGATAAGCCCAGAACCTCCCCTGTGGAACGCATTTCGGGGCCCAAAAGCGGATCGACTTCCGGGAACATGTTGAAAGGAAATACGGCTTCCTTCACGCCGTAATGGGCAAATTTTTTCTCTTTCAGATCCGGAACGGGGCTGGTATGTCCGGTAAAAGGCATGGTGATAATATCTGTCGCGATCTGCACCATGTTAATGCCGCAGACCTTGGATACCAGGGGCACGGTCCGGGAAGCGCGGGGATTTGCCTCTATCACAAATACCCTGCCGTCCTCAATCGCATACTGCATATTCATCAGACCGACCACGTGCATTTGGGCGGCGATTTTACGGGTATAATCTTTGATGGTATCAATTTGCTTTTCCGTAAGTCCCCTGGGGGGAATGATGCATGCGGAATCCCCGGAATGGATACCGGCAAGTTCGATATGCTCCATCACGGAAGGCACAAAGACATTTTCACCGTCGCTGATTGCGTCCGCTTCACATTCCGTCGCATGGTGCAAAAACCGGTCGATCAAAATCGGGCGGTCCGGCGTCACACCTACAGCCTGCGTCATGTAGAAAGTCAACGCCTCATCATCATAGACCACCTCCATGCCGCGCCCTCCCAAAACGTATGAGGGACGTACCATAACCGGATACCCGATCCGGTGCGCAACTTCCAGCGCTTCCTGCGTATTGACTGCCATTCCTGCCTCCGGCATGGGAATATCCAGCTTCGCCATCATTTCCCGGAACAGATCCCGGTCCTCCGCCAAATCAATGGTCTCCGGTGTGGTGCCCAAAATATTCACCCCGTATTTCTTTAAGTCTGCGGCCAGATTCAGAGGCGTCTGGCCGCCGAACTGTGCGATTACGCCTACCGGTTTTTCCTTTTGGTAAATGGCGAGGACATCTTCCAGCGTAAGCGGTTCAAAATACAGTTTGTCGGAAGTATCGTAGTCGGTGGAAACCGTCTCCGGATTACAGTTTACAATGATCGTGGAAAAGCCCAGCTTGCGCAGCGCTTTTGCCGCATGTACGCAGCAATAATCAAATTCGATCCCCTGTCCGATTCTGTTGGGCCCGCCGCCCAAAATCATGACCTTGGGCTTTTGTGTATCCACCGGGCTCTCGTCCTTTATGTGATAGCTGGAATAATAGTAAGCCCGGTCCGGCGTACCGCTGACATGCACACCCTCCCATGCCTCCACGATACCGGCAGCCTCCCTTGCACTCCGGATTTCTTCCTCCTGCACGCCCAAAATTTCACTCAAATATTTGTCGGAAAAGCCGTCCAGCTTCGCCTGCAAAAGATCCTTTTTGTCCGGAATCCTGCCCGCATACTTGGCGGTCAGCATTTCTTCCTCTTCCACAAGTTCCTTCATCTGCTTGATGAAATATTCCTTTACTTTGGTCAGTTTATAAATTTCTTCTACGGATGCGCCCTTGCGCAGCGCCTCGTACATGAGAAAATGACGTTCACTGCTGGGGGTTGCCAGCCGTCTCAAAAGTTCTTTCTTGGAAAGCGTATCCAGCGTATCTACGTGGCCAAGACCATACCGCCCCTTCTCCAAAGAACGGATGGCTTTCTGGAAAGCTTCTTTATAAGTCTTTCCGATGCTCATGACTTCGCCCACGGCGCGCATCTGGGTGCCAAGCTTATCCTCCACGCCCTTAAATTTCTCGAACGCCCATCTTGCAAACTTGATGACCACATAATCCCCGTCCGGCACGTATTGATCCAATGTCCCGTATTTGCCGCAGGGAATTTCGTCCAGCGTCAGCCCACTGGCCAGCATTGCCGACACAAGCGCGATGGGGAATCCGGTAGCCTTGCTCGCAAGCGCGGAGGAACGGGAAGTTCTGGGATTGATCTCGATGACGACAATACGTCCGGAAACCGGATCGTGCGCAAACTGCACATTGGTTCCCCCTATCACTTCAATCGCATCCACAATGCGGTAAGCCTGTTCCTGCAGTTTTTTCTGGATTCCTTCCGGAATCGTAAGCATCGGAGCCGAACAGAAAGAATCCCCGGTATGTACCCCCACCGGATCGATATTCTCGATAAAGCAGAC
>DERU01000124.1:0-189 GCA_002361095.1 Lachnospiraceae bacterium UBA3332 | reverse complement strand
GATAAAGCAGACCGTGATCATATTTCCCTTCGCGTCACGGACAACCTCCAGTTCCAATTCTTCCCAGCCAAGGATGGATTCCTCCACCAAAACCTGACCCACCAGGCTTGCCTGCAGCCCCCTGGCGCAGACGGTCTTTAACTCTTCGCGGTTATATACCAGGCCGCCCCCGGCGCCTCCCATGGTATA
>DERU01000270.1:2659-2871 GCA_002361095.1 Lachnospiraceae bacterium UBA3332 | reverse complement strand
GATTCCGGTATCATAGAACAGTTCATTTACATCCTTGAGTCTGCAGGGGGTGTTATTTATCAGGTATTCGCTCTCTCCCGAACGGTACAGGCGTCTCGCCACCGTCACCTCGTCATATTCGATGGAAAGCTGATGGTCTGCGTTATCCAGTGTGATTGCCACATAGGCATACCCAAGGGGTTTTCTCGTCTCGGTACCGGAAAAAATAACGT
>DERU01000270.1:0-2430 GCA_002361095.1 Lachnospiraceae bacterium UBA3332 | reverse complement strand
CGTGATCGCCACATAGGCGTAGCCCAATGGCTTCCTCATCTCGGTACCGGAAAAAATAACGTCCTGCATGGATGCGCCGCGCAGCTGCTTGATCCGCTGCTCGCCCAGTACCCACCGTACCGCGTCCGCGACGTTACTCTTTCCGCTGCCGTTGGGTCCCACAATGCCCGTAATTCCGTTATGGAACTTAAAATCAATCTTGTTGGCAAACGATTTAAAGCCGTGCACTTCTATGCTTTTTAAATACATGTAAAACTCCTTTTGGAAAACGGTTTGGGAAATTCCAAACCGTTACCTTTTATTCTTGCGTAAATATAAAATCGTCTGATAGGCCGCCTGCTGTTCCGCAGCCTTTTTGGTACGCCCTTTACCGCTGCCTACCACCTCTCCGTCCAATATGGCGTCCACCCAAAATTCCTTATCGTGATCCGGCCCTTCCTCCCCTTTTAACACATAACCAAACTGGCTGCTGTTATCCGTCTGGAGCATTTCCTGCAGCACCGTCTTGCTGTCATAAAACAAAATCTTATTTTCCAAATCAGACAGCACGAACCTATGGATAAAATCCTTCGCCCGGTCCATCCCGCCGTCCAGATACAAAGCCCCGATCAAAGCCTCCGTCACATCCGCGATGATGGAATCCCGCTGCCTTCCGCCGGTGCTCTCCTCTCCTTTTCCCAAAAGCAAATACCGCCCCAAATCCAGATCCCGTGCGCAATAGGCAAGCGCCGGCTCACAGACCATGGAAGCCCGCAGCTTGGTCAGTTCCCCCTCCGTCATCCGGGGGTTTTCATGAAATAAAAAATCGCTGGATACCAGTTCCAGCACCGCATCGCCCAAAAACTCCAGGCGTTCGTAATCCTTTAATCGGTTGATCCGCAGTTCGTTCGCATAGGAACTGTGGGTCAGCGCCTGCTTGAGCAGGCGCTTATCCCGAAACGAATATGCAATCTTTTTTTCCAGTTCTTCTATTATTTGCTTATCTGCCAAATTCCCGTTCATACCGACTCTGCCCTCCGGATCAGTTCCACGGCTTCTCCCACCGTCACGATCTTCTCCACATCCTGCGCCGCAATTTCGATTCCGAAAGTTTCCTCGATCCCCATCACGATCTGGTACACATCCAGGGAATCCGCGCACAAATCGTCCACAAAGCTGGTATGCAGGGTCACTTCCTTTGGATCCACACTAAGCACTCCCGCAATAATTTCTTTCAACTTTTCCAGTTCCATATCAGCCTTCTTCCCTGGCCGCTGCCATGCTCGCCCGGATCTTTCCGATAACATCCTGCTCCTTAAAAGTCTTGCACTGCAAAACCGTATTCTTTATTTCCACAGCCTTGGAACTTCCGTGGGTTTTTACCACCAGACCACGCAGGCCCAAAAGCGGCGCGCCGCCGTATTCCTCCAAATCAAAGGTCTTTAAGGTCTCCTTGAGCGCAGGCTTGACCAAAAACGCGCCGATCTTACTGCGCAGGGAAGTCATCATGCCCGCTTTCACCTTTTTAATGAGTGTGGCGCCCACCCCTTCATACAGCTTCAAAATGACATTGCCCACAAACGCCTCACAGACGATGACATCCGCGTGTCCGGCCGGAATGTCCCGCGCCTCAATGCTGCCGATAAAATGGATATCCTCACATGCCTTGAGCAGCGGAAATGTCTCCTTTACCAGCAGGTTCCCCTTTTCCTCCTCTGCCCCGATATTGACAATCGCCACCCTCGGCTTTTGGATTCCCATAATATTTTGCATGTAGATGGATCCCATTTTGGCAAACTGTAAAAGGTGGGAGGGCCTCGCGTCCACGTTAGCGCCGCAGTCAATCAAAAGCGCAGCCCCTTTTTCCGTGGGAATCAACGGCGCCAGCGGGGGTCTTTCCACCCCTTTGCTCCGCCCCACAATGACTTGTCCGCCCACCAGTACCGCACCGGAACTTCCGGCCGACACAAAGGCGTCGCATTCCCCGTTCTTTACCAGCGTCAGACCTTTTACGATGGAAGAATCCTTTTTACTGCGGATTGCCTGAACCGGCGGCTCGGCAGTCTCGATCACTTCCTCCGCATGCACAATCTCTACCTGTCCGGCGGGATACTGCACGGAAGAAAGTTCCTGTCTGATTTGTTCCTCTTTGCCTACCAGAAAAACCTTGATTCCCTGATCCGCCTGCACAGCCTCTATCGCACCTTTGACAATCTCTTTGGGCGCGTTGTCCCCGCCCATCGCGTCCAGCGCCACTTTTACATACTCCGCCATTTTAAACGCCTGCCTTTCCTCCGTCTGTTTTTGCCTGCGGCGGCGCCATATCCTGACCCCGCCGAACTACCTTTAACTATACTAAAACAGCAGGTAAAAGTCAACAACCCGGCAGAATGCCGCACAGAAATCCGGTAGCAGTTCAGCCCCAATGGCAGCAGGGGATCCGCAGGCATG
>DERU01000303.1 GCA_002361095.1 Lachnospiraceae bacterium UBA3332 | reverse complement strand
CTGTTCAGCAGACACTAATTACATATGTATTCTGATAATACCAAATTTGTAACACAATGTCAAGATTATGATAACATGAAGGCGGCAGGACATAGGAAAATGGTTCCTTTTCACGGGGTGGGGAAGGGCCTGGACCAAACCGGGGAGGGGACGGCGCCATTTATCCGGCGCCTTTTTTATACGATAGGAAATTTCATTTCCCCGACGCGGTGTGTGCGCACGGCGCACACTTTTTTAGGATATTACCGCTGCACTTCCCGGAATTTCTCCCTGACTGCCCCATACGCCAGCTTCGGCCTGCGGTACTCATCCACGATCCCTTTATTGTTCATGGTACGCGGGCGGCCGCCAAACCAGCTGTCACACACCCTGCAGTCACAAAACTGCCAGACATACACGCCGCTTGTGTCTGCGTGTGCCAAAACCGCGTCCAGCTGCTTTTTGAGGGTTTCCGCCTGATACTCTTCCGACCATTTCACTTTCTCCGGCGTGCGGTAGCCGTAGATGGCCCCGGCCCCGATCTCGGTGACCAAAAAGGGTTTTCCCGCACCCTCCGTGCTTTTCTGTACCCAATCATAAAGATCCGCCAAATACACATCCACAGGCGTATCATGATACCACAGCGGATAAATATTATAGGAGACCACATCCACAAGCCCAAAGCAAATGTCCGTCTTGAACTGGCAGCTGGCAAAGGAGCGGGGGCGGCTCCGATCCAGACTCCGGATCAGGGAAAGCTGTGCCTCATAGCAGCTTTTCCCGTATTCCGTATGACTGGCGCATTCGTTTAGAATTCCCCAGATATAAATGCTCGGATGGTTATAGTGCGCCCCGATCATTTCCCGGATGCAGTCCTCGCACTGGCCCTCAAAATTCGGATTGCGCATGGCCTCCTCGGACAAGCCTCTCGCGTGATTTTCCTCCCAGACCAGCATTCCGGATTCATCGCATAAGTCCAGAAAAATCTCGTCGTTGGGATAATGGGAAGTCCGCACGGAATTGGCCCCCAGATCCCGCATCAAAAACAGATCCTGCTGCATCGCGGCAAACGGCAGGGAACAGCCAAACTGGGGATGATCCTCATGACGGCAAAATCCTTTAACGGAAAGTTTTTCCCCGTTTAGCAAAATATCTTTTCCCCGCGTGCATACTTCCCGGAAACCAAACCGGTCCATCAGGTCATCCACCGCCCTGCCCTGCGCATCCTCCAAAACCGCTTCTATCCCATAAAGCGCCGGCGTACAGGGATTCCACTCCGAAACATCCGGGCAGAAAAGCTGCGCCGACACCACCGTTTCCCCCTCTGCGTCCAGCGCCACCGCAAGCAAATCCCGCACGCCGCTCTCCCGTTCCTGCCCGGCTGCCCTTTTCACTTCCAGCCGCACCGCGCCCGTAAAAGGATTTCCGGTCAGGTTTTGTATCTGCACTTCAACCCGCGCATACCAGCCCTCCGGCCTCTTTTGGGGCGTCACATGCACCCATTTTATGTACGCCTCCCCCAGTTTTTCCAGCGCCACCGCCCGTGTGATACCTCCGTAGGTCTGATAATCGTTTTCCACATGCAGGGCGGAATGCTCCCCGAATGTGTTGTCCACGCAGACCTTGAGGTGATGCTGACCCGCAGAAACATTCCGCGCTACCGCCTCGAAAGGCGTATAGGCATTGTAATGGGACGCGATCTTTTCCCCGTCCAGAAACACCTGGGCCGTATGGCTGACTCCCTTAAATTCCAACCGGATATTTCCGGAAGCATAAAACTCCCTCTCATAGCATCCGATCCCCCGAAATGTGCGGGTCTGGGGGAATGTCTCCCAGCAGCCGGGAACCGGCGCGCGAAAATGCGCTGCCATTTCCCCGTCTTTTGGCACGGTATAAAAATCCCACAGGCAGGAGGAAAGTTCCGTCTGCTTCCTAATTTTGTGTGTCGCAAACATGCGCAGCATAGTATCTGTTCTCCTTTACTCCTTCACGGCTCCGATCATCACACCTTTTACAAAATGCTTCTGGATAAACGGGTAAATGCACAGAATCGGAACCGTGGAAACAATGATGGTGGCATATTTGATCGTCTGCCCCACATCCTCCACATCTGTCTGCCCCGTCATGGCGCCCAACTGGCTTCTGGTCAGAATATCCCGCAAAAAAATCTGCAGGGGCATTTTGTCCGCGTCCCGCAAATAGATCATGGCATGAAACCAGGAATTCCAGTGCCCCACCGCATAATAGAGCAAAATTACCATGATCGTGGGCTTTGCCAGGGGCATGACGATACGAAACAAAATCGTCCAGTCCCCTGCCCCGTCGATGCGCGCCGATTCCTCCAGTGACTGCGGAATCCCCTCAAACCCCGTGATCATAATCATCAGATTGAAGGTGCTCACCGCCGCAGGCAGAATCAGGGCAAACCGGCTGTTGATCAGGCCCAGGTCTTTGACCAGAAGATAGCTGGGAATCAGGCCTCCCGAAAAATACATGGTGAAAATAAACATCAGTGTGAAAAAGCGGCGCAGCATAAACTGTTTGCGGGACAGCACATACGCCGCCACACAGGTCGCCAATATGTTTACCCCCGTTCCCACCACCACATAAAAAATCGTGTTAAAATACCCCCTGTATATGGACGGATTCTGGAACACCTTGCCGTAAGCGCCCAAAGAAAATCCTATCGGCTTAAACAAAAGCGAGGAATTCGCCATCAGCGCCACCGGATCGCTCAGGGACGCAAACACCACATACAAAAACGGATATAAGGTCACCAGCGCCACCGCCAGAAGGATCAGCAGATTCACAATATCAAACAGGTCCGTTTTATTTTTCTTCATCATCATTCTCCTACCATAAGCTGTAATCTGTCAACCGTTTACACAATTTATTTGCCGTAAACAAAAGCAGCAGATTGATTGCGGAGTTAAACAGCCCCACCGCCGTGGAAAAGCTGTAGCTTTGATCCACCAGGCCCTTTCTGTACACAAAGGTGGAAATGACGTCCGCCGTTTCATAGATTGAGGAATTGTAGAGCAGAATGATTTTTTCAAAGCCAAGGTTCATCATATTTCCCACCCGCATGACAAACATGGTGATGATCGTCGGCAAAATCCCCGGCAGGGTCACGTGAAGCATCTGCTTAAAGCGGTTTGCGCCGTCCATCCGCGCCGCTTCATACAGTTCCGAATTAATGCCCGCCACTGCGGAAATATAGATGATGGATCCCCAGCCAACGCCCTGCCAGATATCGGAAATGACATAAATGGGCTGAAACAGCGCCGGATTGAGCATCAGGTTCTGCTTCGGATAACCAAACAGCGTCATAATCTGTGTGATAAAGCCGTCGGTGGCCGTAAACTGCAGCACCATACCTGAAATAACCACTGTGGAAATAAAATGCGGCATATAACTGACGGTCTGAATCACCCGTTTGCATTTCATCCACCGCATTTCATTGAGCAGCAGCGCAAAAATGATAGGCGCGGGGAATCCAAAAATCAGGTTTTTCAGATTGATACTTAAGGTATTTCGAATCAGCCGCCCGAAAAAGACACTGTTGAAAAAATCCCGAAAATGCCGAAACCCGGCCCAGGGGCTTCCCACAATTCCCTTTTTGGGAGAATAGTCCCGGAATGCAATCTGCGCGCCATACATGGGATAATAGCAGAAAATCAGATAATACAGTACAATGGGAATAATCATCAGATAAAGGCTTTTGTGCTTCTTTATGTTCTGCCACAGCCTGGCAGCGTAACTTTCTTTTTTCATATGTGCCCCCATCCGCCCGCTTTCACGGGCATTTTGCCATTACACGGCCTGTGCGTCGCCGCGCAGGCCGTGCATAAACTGACAGCAGATTTTTATCTCTCCAAATACCGGTCGTACTCCGCCTGCCTGATTTCAATGGCACGCGCAATATTCATGTTTTTGATATTTTCCACGAACGCCGGGAAGTTTTCCAAAGGCTCGGTACCGAGGATGAACTTGAGTTTGCATTCATCCACATATGTCTGGATATCCGTCATGATGGAATTATATTCCGTGACTTCCTGTTCTGTCATGGAAGAAGGCGGCAGGTTGCGGATTTTGGCGTCCGGCGTCTCCCACACTTCCAAAGATTTTTTCTGCACATCATAGGCATAACCGCCCAGCATGTAATCCTTTTCCACAAGGAACGGCTTATTGTTGCAGCCCGCATAGATGGACAGGGATTTTTCGATGGAAAGACCGTCGGGATTGTGCAGGACAAAATCCGTGAATACAGGCTTGCCGTCCACCATCTCGTAGGTCACGCCCTCTTTTCCGTAATTGGCCAGCATGTTCCCTTCTTCCCCATAGTTGTAGTCCAACACCCTTGCGGCAGCTTCCGGATTCTTACAGGTTGCGGAAATCGCACCGCCGATGGAGTTGACGCGGTAGCTGCTCTGATCGACCGGGAAGGCTTCTCCCGCATTCTGCACCGGGTTGGGCGCAGGCTGGTAATTCATTTCCGGATTTTCCTCCTGCATGGTCTGAATCCGTCCCAGCGTACCGCCGGTATAGCCCCAAACGAATCCGGTTCTGCCGCTGGCTATTTTGGCAAAAAACGCGTCCGCATCCTGCGTGAAACCGTCCGGATCCAAAATTCCCATGTTCATCCAGCGGTTAAAGGTGGTCAAAAAATCCAGGTATTTGTCTTCGATCGCCCCGAAATGAACTTTATTGTCCTCGTCCACATACATCCCTTCCACGATGCCGAAGCTGTTGGTCATCAGGCTGTAGTTTCCATAAATGAAGGAATAAGCGGAATCGCAGCCTTTCTTATCCTTGAAAGCCACCAGCACATCCTCCATCTCCTGCACGGTCTGCGGCATGGAAAGTCCCAGTTCGTCCAGCCAGTCCTGCCGGATCATATTGCCGTTAAAAACCAGCGGGGAATCCGGTTTCCGGATCATAGGCGCCCACGCATAAAGGCCGGCGTCGTTTTTGATCAGTTTGTCCACCTCCGCGTCGCTCTCCAGGTAAGCTTTATAGTTTGGCATGGAACCGTTGTCCATCAGATCATTCAAGGCGATGATGGAACCGTCGTTTAACATCTTCTGCACACCGCCGGGAAACGTCCAGTCATAATCAATGATGATATCGGGCAAATCGTCGGTTCCCGCCAACAGGGAAAGGGCGTCTTTGCCGCCGGAACTGTCCAAAAAGGAAAGTTCCACATTGCAGGCTTCCTCGATTGCCTGCCAATATTCCCAGTCCCCCTGGTCGCTGTACAAATCACTGTTGGTCCAGTAAGCCCACACGGAAAGCTGCGCCTTTTCTCCGTCCGCCTGTCCGGCAGGCTGCTCTTCCTGCCCGGCCTCTGCGGTCTCTTCCGCCTTTTTCGCGGCCCCGCCCGGGCTCTCTGCAACATTGTCCGCCCCCGCATCCTCTGCCGCACCGTTCCCGCATCCTGCCAGGACTGTGGAGAGCATAAGCGCGGACGCCAGCGAAAGTCCCAGCGCTTTGTTCAAATAACCCTTGTTCATAAAAATCCTCCTTTTCTTTTCGTGGTCTGTACCCTCAGCATATCCGCTTTTTTCCCCGCCGTAAATCCGATAAAAAGCCACTCCATCCTGCAAAAGTCACTTTTTACGGAAATATGAGATCAGTTTTGAAATATCATATGGGGATTCTGTCGAAATATGCTATGATAAAAAAGTAAAATAATGTGAAAAAGAGAGGAAATGACGCATGTGGCTGTCGAACGTTATGCACGGCAAAAAAATATCAAAACTTTTCTGTCGTTCCCTGCTTTCCTATACCTGTGTTTTTTTCCTGCCCATCCTGGTCTGCTCCTACTATTATTTCCACAGCTACTGCGCTTTAAAGGAACGCACCCGCTCCAACCAGCGCCTGATTCTGGAAAACGCAGGGGAACAGATCAATGCCGTATTTGCCGACGCGGTCAATTTGGCGTCCCATTTGCAGCTGAACCGCTATGTGATCGCCCTTTCCAACGATAAGGCAACTTTCCACTCTTCGTCCGCCATGGACCGGTACTACCTGAAAAAAGACTTGCTCCCGCTGCAGATTTCCAACGCCCTTATCCAGCGGATCAACGTCTATTTTCCCTCCTCCGGCTACATCGTGAACGCGGTTTCTACCTATGATAAGGAATTGCTTTCCTACATGGATTCCACCGCCAACATGCTTTCCCAAAAAGACTGGGATGCCATTCTGGAAAAACTGGCTGTAGGATCCCCGGTCTGTTACGCCCAGGCAAAAAACAGCTTTCTCACCGTCGCCATGCCCCTGTTGAGTACGACAGACGGGAAGGCCCTCTCCATCCTCTGCATCCAGATCGACAAAAAAGGACTGCAGGACATTTTGGAAAGCCGCCTTCTTCCCGAATATCCCTGTGCTTTTTTGCTGGCGGATGCCGATTCCGTCCTTCTGTCCGCCCAAAGCGCAGGATTTGAAGCCACGGGCCTGCCGGTTTCCGAGATCCACGCTTTCTTTTCGGAAGATATCCATAAGGACTATTTTAAAACCGGGGATTCACAGCAAATCGCCGATTCCTATCCGCTGTGGATTTCCGGGACTTCCCTGCTTTTTGCGGCGCAACGTTCCGGCTATCAGGCGCAGCTTAACCATGTTCTGCTCCTGATGCTGCTGTCCCTGCTGGTGTGCGTCCTGCTGGGTATCATTGTCATCATGTATCTGACCCGGAAAAATTATGAGCCCATCTCACAGATTATGCACTACATCCACAGAAGCGGCGAATCCCTTGAAACGGAAAGCAACGAATACCGCCTGATCATGAAAGTATTGGACAAAAACCGCACCGAAATCCAAAAGCAGCGGGAACTGCTCAAAAATAATTATTTACAAAAAATTTTAACCGGGGAAATTCCGCTCTCCCGGATTCCGGATCCCGTGGCCAGGCAGCTTCATCTGGAACTGCTGTCTCCTTTTGTCTGTGTGGTTTTGCTGTCGGTGGAGGAAGCGGCGGAAAGCGGGGAAATTCCCGAACTCACTTCCTTTATCATCCGCAATGTCTATCAGGAACTGCTGTCCGACGCGTTTCCTGACAACTATTTTTGCGCCCGCAGGCAGCGGATCGCCGTACTGATCAGCGTCCCCCAAAAGGCGGACGCCCCTTCCGGCCGGATCGGGGAATTGACCGGTCGTCTGCTCTCCTTTTTGGCCGACACCTTTCAGCTTTCCCTGCGGGCCGGCATCAGCGGCATCCTGAACCGGGAACAAATTCCCGATGCCTGGCTGCAGGCGGATACGGCCCTGGAATACGGAAAATTATTTGAAACCGGTATGCTATGCGCCTATAACGCGGTTCCCAAAAAGCAAACCATCGGTTCCCTCCCCCTAAACACCAGCGAATATGTCATACACTTGGTTATCCATGGACAGCAGGCCCAAATTGCAGAATATTTTGACACCCTGCAAAAGGAATTGAAGAAAAACGAACTTTCCTGGGCGGACGCCAAAAGCTGTTACTACTTTTTCTATTATGTCACAGCCAGCCTTCAGCTCTACTGCCAGACCCACTACGGAATCCAGCCCCAAGCGCTGGAATTTCTGGACGAAGACTATTTTGCCCAATCCCTTCCCAGCGCCTTCTCGCAAATCCGGGAAGCTTATCTGCAAACCTGCGGGGAAATTGCGCAAAAAGGCCATTCTGCGGTGCAATGGGGCCATAACATATGCCGTTTCATCGAAAACAATTATTTTGACGCCAACCTAAACCTCAACTCCGTTGCCGCCCATTTTCAGATATCGCCCTCGTACCTCTCCAGGAAATTCCGGGAGCAATACCAAAAAAGCGTGGTGGATTACCTCTATGAAGTCCGTATCGCCAATTCTCTCCCGCTTCTTGCCAAAACCGATCTAAAAATCGCGGATATCGCCCGGATGACCGGATTTGTGGACAGCAACGCCTTTATCCGGATTTTTAAGAAGCGAAAAGGGGTCACGCCGGGAAAGTTCCGCGAAATGCAGCCGGAAGAAAAAATCGGTTCCACAGACAAATCGGCCAAAGGCTTCTGAAAGCCCTTGGCCGATTTGCCGCTAAAGGTCAATAAAATACATGATTGCCGATCACCTGTCCCGGCCTGCCGTTTACACGCCGAAAATACAGCTTATCCTCCACCGGCTTTACACCCGCCAGCGCTTCCCACGCCGCCTGGTAGCAGGATCCGTCCGCGCTGTCATTTTGCAGCGCCCGCTGCATGCTGCCGTTCCGGACCGGGGAAAACTGTCCGCTGTCGTAAATCACATCCCGGATGGTATCGGGATAAGCCCCATGGTTCACGCGGTTCATGACTACGCTTCCCACGGCAACCTTCCCCACATAAGGTTCCCCGCCCGCTTCACAATAGATAATACTGGCAAGAAGTTCCACCTCCTCCGGCGAAACCGCCGCTGCATGCTGCCATTGCGGCGCTAAGCTTTCCGTACTTTGCTTTTCCTGTATATTTTCCGCACCCATTGCGTCCTGTATCTCTTCCGTAATTTCCTCAATCACTTTTTGGTTCGCTTCCTGCGCTTCCTCGCAGGAAATTTCCGTCTCAACCAGATTCCCCTGCGGCACCCAGCCGACAATTTCACCGGCCTGAATCCGAAACCAGCCGTCCGCGCGCTCCAAAATCGCTACATGTCCTTCGTCTACTACCTGGCCAAGCACGGCAGAAGCATCGTTTGCCTCCGCATGAATGTCCAGCAATGCTGTCGTGTTCACCACTCCGATTCCACTCGCCATAACGGTTGCCGCCTGTGTGTTTCCCATCAGGGTCACTGCCGCCGCAATACCTGCGGCACGGCGAAACAACTTTCTGTTCTTTGTTTCCATGGTTACCTCCGCTTTTCATTTTCCATATACGACATTGTTTGCCGATATGTTACGTAATATTCACATTTATTACAAAAGTATTAACAAATATTACGAAGCGTATTATAACAGCATCCTTCCGCCTTGTCAAGCGTCAAAAACCGGCCGGCACGGAAATCCGTAACAGTTCGGTCCCAATGGCAGCCTTTTCACGATCCCTCCCTTACTTTCTTATAACAGTTCAGACCATCTATGCTTTCCGAACCTCAGCGCCCCTACAGCTTTCTGGATTTTTCTATGGCGGCGATAACCGCATCCATCACCGCCCCCCGGAAATTGTTTTCCTCCAGCACGCGCACCGCCTGTATGGTTGAGCCGCCCGGGGAGCAGACCATATCCTTTAATGCGCCGGGATGTTTTCCCGTCTCCAAAAAGAGTTTCGCGCTTCCCAATACCGCCTGCGCCGCAAATTCGTATGCCTGCTTTCTCGGCATTCCTTCCGCCACCGCGCCGTCCGCCATCGCCTCCAAAAGCATGAACACCCATGCGGGCGCACAGCCGCTCACCCCCGGAACCACATCCATCAGCCGTTCGGGCACCTCGAGCGCCTTCCCGAAACTGCCCATGATCTCCATAACCGTATCTTTCTGCCTTTGCGAAACATTTTCCGCAAAACAGACAGCCGTACAGCCTTCCCCCACCAAGGCCGGTGTGTTGGGCATGGCACGCACCAAAAACGGCAGCCCTGCGCTTCCTTTCGCCGTATTGTCCGCAAACCGTTGGGCCAGCCACGCAAGCGTCTTTCCGGGTGCGATGCTCACCACCGTTTTTCCGGAAAAATCCACGTCCCCCATTTGCCCAATCGCTTCCTCGTAAAACTGCGGCTTAACGGCGAGTACCAAAATTTGGGCCTCCTGCGCCGTCCGTCCGTTCCCGCCGGTGACACGGATTTTGTACGCTTCTTCCATCCTGCGTTCCGTTTCCCTGGTTTTTGCCGAACCAACGATCTCTTCCGGTTTGGCAATCCCTTTCTTGAGAATGCCTGCAATCATGGCCTGCGCCATATTTCCCAGCCCGATAAATCCGATTTTCATGAAAATCCTCTCTTCCTATTTCCCTTTTGCCCCATTTCCGGTCTGCCTGCGCTGTCTGGAGGCTTCATACAGCAGGACTGCCGCCGATACCGCCGCATTCAGGGACTCCACCTCTCCCTCCATGGGAATCCTGAGGATTTGATCCGCAGCCCTGACCGTCTCCTCCAAAAGCCCGTTCCCCTCGTTTCCGATAAGAAAGGCCGCGCCTTCCAGATAAGCGGCCTCCGTATAAAACCGCTTTCCGCCCAAATGGGCCGCATACACCCGCACGCCGCTGCGCCGCAGAAAAGCAGCCGTCTCCCGCAAATCCTGCGCATAAAAGAAAGGCATCCGGAAAATACTCCCCATGGTGGAACGGATTACCTTCGGGTTATAGACATCCACCGTATCCCGGCTCATAATAATACCGTCCGCTCCCGCCGCTTCCGCGGTCCGAAACATCGTTCCCAGATTGCCGGGATCCTGTATATTCTCCAGCAGCAAAAGCAGCGGGTTTTTCTTCCGCAAAAGCTGCTCCTGCCTGTAATGAAACTGCCCGGTCACACACAGAATTCCCTGCGGCGTACAGGTGTCCGAAATTTTCTTAAAAAGGGAATCCTCCACGACCTCATACCCGGTGCTTTCCAGCTTTTGGGCGCACAAATCCCCGCCCCGGAAGGACTCCGATACATACACCTCCCGGATTTTGGAAAGGGGGGCCTCCAGAAACATCCGGACCCCCTCCGCCACAAAAACATCTTCCTGTCTGCGAATTTTTGCCTTTTGGTTTAACTGTACCAGCCGCTTGATCCGGCTGTTGGTCCCTGCTGTGATCATCTTCCGCCCTCTTTTTCCGTCAGCCAAACGGTTACTTTTTCCCGGGTTTCTTTTTGCGGCTCCCCTTATCCGGACCTTTTTCTCCCACAAGCTTTAACAGCTTTGTGATCGCGTCCCGCGCGGCCAAAACAATCAGGTGCTCCTCCCCGTCGATACAATAATCGGCGGACGGCATAATTCTGGTCTTATCCCCCGGATCCCTCACGCCCAATACCATAACATGGTGGCGGTGGGCGATATCCGCCTCCCGGATGGTTTTCCCAATCCACTCGGCCATGGACGGAATCTCATAAATCGCGGAATCATCATCCAATTCAATATAGTCAAAAATGTTGTCCATACTGTAACGCTCCGCGCATTTCTCCGCAATATCCTTCTCCGGGTAAATCACCTCGTCGGCGCCGTTGCGCAGCAAAAATTTTGCCTGTATGTCCCGGGTCGCCTTGCTGACCACATGCCTGCCGCCCATCTCCTTGACAAGGCTGGTGATCTCCAGGCTGCTCTGGAAATTTGTGCCGATGCAGACGAAAATCAGGTCAAAATTCGCCACACCCAGGCTGCGCAGCACCTCCGGATTCGTACAGTCCCCGATTTTGGAATTGGTGGCATACGGAACCAAATCTTCCATCTTCCGCTCATCCACATCAATAATCATCACATCATTCCCAAGTTCCAGCATGTTGCGTGTCAGGTGATGCCCGAACCTTCCAAGTCCGATAATCAAAATTGATTTCAATCTTTCCTCCGTTCCTGCGCAATATCTGTGCGTTTCGTTATCCAACGACTATTTTCTCCACCGGCTGCTGCACCGGCGGCACAATCCTGCGCTGTGCAAAGACAAGGGCAAAGGTCAGGCTGCCCAGTCTCCCAAAATACATTAAAAGAATCAGCAGCAATTTCGAAAGGGGGAGCAGCTGCCGGGTGATCCCCACGGACAGCCCGACCGTCCCCATCGCAGAAAATGTCTCCATCAATACATCCGTAAAAGAAAAGGGCTGGATTGCCAAAATCACCATGGAAACCACGAGAATCAAAAATCCGTTATACATCACAATGGCACTGGCCCTGCGGACCACATCCTCTTCCAGCCTTCTCCTAAAAATATTGACGCCCTGCGTCCGGCCGATGGTGGCGGCTGCGGTTAAAACCATGACCACCGCCGTCGTCACCTTGATCCCCCCGGCCGTAGAACCGGAACCGCCCCCGATAAACATCAAAAGCATGGTCAGCAGTTTTGACGCATCGCTCAGTCCGGCAAGGTCTGTGGTGTTAAATCCCGCCGTTCTCGGCGATACGGAGCAAAATAAGGCTCCCAGTACCTTTTCTTTTCCATTCATTCCGGCAAACAGACCGTCGTTTTCAAACAGGAAAAACAAAACCGCACTGCCCAAAACCAAAACCGCCGTGGCGCTAAGCATCATTTTGGTATGCAAAAGATATCTTTTGTAATGGAACTTATTCCGGTAAAAATCGTCCCACACCAAAAACCCGATTCCGCTGACCAAAATCAATCCCATGACGGTCAGGTTTACCAACATGTCCCCCTCGTAAGCCATAAGGGAACTGTATTCCTCCCGGATTCCCATCAGGTCAAAACCCGCGTTGCAAAACGCGGATACCGAATGAAAAAAGCCGAAATAAATGCCCCTCGCCCATCCGAATTCCGGCACAAACCGTACCGCCAAAAGTACCGCCCCAACCAGTTCAAACAAAACCGTACCCTGCACGATTCGCTTCACCATGCGCACCACGCCCGCAATCTCGATCGTACTGATGCTCTCATGGATGGCCGTCCGCTCCTTCAGGCCGATCTTCTTCTTCAAAAGGACGGACAGATAAGCCCCGATGGTAATAAAACCAAGCCCTCCGATCTGAATGAGGAGCAAAATCACCGTCTGTCCGAACAGGCTCCAATGCCGGTAAGTGTCTTTCACCACAAGCCCCGTAACACAGGTCGCGCTGGTAGCCGTAAATAAGCAATCCAAAAAGGATGTCCATTCCCTGCCCCGGGAAGAAACCGGAAGCATCAGCACAAATGTGCCCGCCAGAATGATAAGCGCAAACCCTGCCGCCAGCATCGTGGTGGGACTTTTTTTGTTTTTACCCTTTTTCAATATACCTCCCTGCCTTCCAGGCGAACGTTCCCTTACAAAACAGAAAGCCCGCCTTGCGGGCTTTTGTTTTTATGGAAATCCGTCCGTCGCTTTACATAAAGCGGCCCATACGGCCTATACACACCCTGCAGGCTTGCAGGGCAGCCTCAGGTTGCCAGCATCCTGCTCACATCATACTCATAATCCGAAAGCTGTTTCTGCATGGCAAGCGCTTCTTCAATGTCAAAATCCACAAACTCCCCGTGCTTATATGCCACCACCCGGTTCGTATGGCCCGCGCAGAGAATATCCGCCGCATACGCGCCCATGATGGAAGCGTAATACCGGTCTTTACAGGTCGGATTACCGCCACGCTGCATGTATCCCAAAATGGTGGCGCGGGTCTCGATTCCGGTAGCCGCCTCAATGCGCTTGGCCATGGAAGTGGAATGCCCGATGCCTTCTGCATTGATAATCAGGTGGTGTGTTTTGCCGCGCTTACGGTTGCTGATAATATTATTGATTATGGCCTGCTCATTGTAGTCATATTTCTCCGGAAGAAGAATATCCTCCGCGCCGGTAGCCACACCGCACCAGAGGGCGATATAGCCCGCATTGCGCCCCATGACCTCAATGATGCTGCACCGTTCATGGGAGGAAGAGGTGTCGCGCACCTTGTCGATCGCCTCCATCGCGGTATTGACGGCCGTGTCAAAACCGATGGTATAATCCGTGCATGCGATATCCAAATCAATGGTACCCGGAATGCCCACCGTATTGATGCCGTGGCGGGACATGGCCTGCGCCCCCTTATAAGAGCCGTCGCCGCCGATCACCACCAGCCCGTCGATCCCGTACTTTTTACAAATATCCGCGCCTTTTTGCTGTCCGGCCTCCGTGGTAAACTCCGTACATCTGGCCGTCCCCAGAATCGTACCGCCGTGCTGAATGGTATCGGACACGCTGCGCGCATTCATATCCACAATCTCCTCATTGAGCAGACCCTGGTATCCCTTCTTGATTCCCTTTACCTTCACGCCGTTGGTGAGGGATTTCCTGACCACCGCCCGGATCGCGGCGTTCATACCCGGCGCGTCGCCGCCGCTGGTCAAAACTCCTATTGTCTTTATGCTTTTCGCCATGCTGCCACCCTTACCCCTTTCCCAATAACTCGCAAATCCGCCTATATTTTAATCCATTTTCTGCCTGTTTTCAATATGGTCACGTCAATTTTATATTACTTTCCCCAAAAAGATTCCCCAAAAGTTCCATCAGTTCCTTTCCCGCCGTGACATTGCGGTTTGGGGGAAGCTGCTTTTTCATACGCATATCTTCTATATATATAATGAGGTTATCGCGCCCGTCGAAATCTGCAACCGCCTCATACAGCTTCTTCTCCGCATTCCTCCATGCCTCCATGTCCGGAAACTTAATCCAAACTTTCTTGGGGATTTCGTCAAACGTCTGCACCGACTCGCAAATCAGCTTTCCGTCCCGATCTTCCCCGGCGTCCACCCGTCCTTTTAGAAAGACCTTACTTTCTTCCATGAGTTTGCCGCCGTACTGTTCGTAAACCTTCGGAAACACCACCACTTCTATGGAACCTACCAGATCTTCCACCTGCAAAAAAGCCATCACCTTATCGTTTTTGGTATATTTGATTTTCCGTTCCGCAATCATTCCCCCCACGGTCGCCCTTGCGCCGTCCGGAATATGAATCGCGCCGGTTTCCTCGTCCAACGCAAAATCCGCCGTGGTATTGGTGATATTTTTACGCCAAAGCTGCTCATACTCCTCCAGCGGATGCCCGCTGATATAAATACCCAGCACTTCCTTTTCAAAGTTCAGCAAAATCTCCTTGGGATATTCCCCCACGTCCGGAAGCCGGATCTGGTAATCCGCCTTTTCCTCCTCGCTGACCAGATCAAACAGGGAAAGCTGCCCCGCCAGATTGTTTTTTTTGCTCTGCTGCTGTTGGTCCATCAGCTGTGCAAAAACGCTCATAAACTGCTTACGCGTACCGTGCAGGCTATCCAGCGCGCCCGCCTTGATGAAGTTTTCCACATTTCTTTTATTAATTTCCGTATCCGCCATCCGGGTTATAAAATCCGAGATATCCGCGAAACTGCCGCGCATGCTTCGTTCCCGGGTCAGGGCCTGCACCACCGGGTGACCGACCCCCTTGATGGCCGTGAGGGCATAGCGGATTGATTTGCCGGAAACGGAAAAGCCCGCCTCCCCCTCATTGATATCCGGGGGCAGAATGGCGATCCCCATCTGTCGGCAGGTCAGGATATATTCCGCCACCTTACCGGGATTGTCGATCACCGAGGTCATCAGCGCCGCCATAAATTCCACCGGATAGTAGTATTTCAGCCACGCCGTCTGGATGGCCACCACCGCGTAACAGGCCGCATGGGACTTGTTGAAAGCATATTTGGCAAAATCCATCATTTCCGCGTAAATATGCAGGCCCACCTGTTCCGGGATGCCATTGCCCACACAGCCGGGGACACCCTCCCCTGCGTTGCCGTACACAAAATTCTCCCGTTCTTTCTCCATGACGGACTGCTTTTTCTTGCTCATGGCCCGACGCACCAGGTCGCTGCGCCCCATCGTATAACCGCCCAGTTCCCGCACGATCTGCATCACCTGTTCCTGATAAACGATACAGCCGTAGGTAGGCGCAAGAATCGGTTCCAGCTGCGGACAGGAATAGGTAATGGCGTCATGGTTATTTTTTCCTTTGATATATTTTGGAATAAAGTCCATCGGCCCCGGACGGTACAGGGAAATGCCCGCGATAACGTCCTCCAGGTTTTGCGGCCGCAGTTCCTTCATGAAACTTTTCATTCCGCCGCTTTCCAGCTGGAACACGCCGTCCGTCTTTCCGGTGCCCAAAGAATCCATCACCTTTTTGTCGTTGAAATCAATTTGGTCGATATCCACCCGTACGCCGGTATCCCTTTCGATCAGCTTCACCGCATTATCAATCACCGTCAGGGTCCGCAGACCCAAAAAATCCATCTTCAAAAGCCCCAGTTCCTCCAGTGTGGTCATGGTAAACTGGGTGGTCACGGAACCGTCCGATCCCCTGGAGAGCGGCACAAAATTGTCCGCTTCCTCCGGGCAGATTACCACACCGGCCGCGTGCATGGACGTATGGCGGGGCAGTCCTTCCAGCCTTTTACTCATATCGATCAATTCCCGTACCCGCTCGTCCCCCTCATAGGTTTTACGCAGTTCCGGATTGATCTCCAGCGCCCGGTCTAAGGTAATGTTCAGTTCGTTGGGCACCATTTTGGCAATGGAATCCACAAAAGCATAGGGCAAATCCATGACGCGGCCCACATCCCGTATGACACCTTTGGCCGCCAGCGTACCGAAAGTGACGATCTGCACCACCTTTTCGGCCCCATATTTTTTCCCCACATAATCAATGACTTCCTGCCGTCTCTCGAAGCAAAAATCCACATCAATATCGGGCATGGATACGCGCTCCGGGTTCAAAAACCGCTCAAACAGCAAATTATAGCGGATGGGATCAATATTCGTGATGTGCAGGCAATAGGAAACGATGCTCCCTGCAGCCGACCCCCGGCCCGGCCCCACCGGAATCGCGTTTTTTCTGGCATAGTTGATAAAATCCCAGACAATCAGGAAATAATCCACATAACCCATCCGTCTGATGATATCCAATTCGTAATCCAAACGTTCCCGCAGCGTACCGTCGTCCCGGGGATACCGTTCGGCCATTCCTTCCATGCAAAGGTAGTTTAAGTAGGACCAGGAGTCATAGCCTGCAGGCACTTCAAAATGCGGCAGCTTTGTTACCCCGAACTCGATCTCCACATGGCACCGGTCCGCAATGCGCTGGGTATTTTCCACCGCCTCCCAGGCGTAAGAAAACAACCCTTTCATCTCCTCCTCGCTCTTGACGTAATACTGCCCGCCCTCATAGCGCATTCTGTTCTCGTCGGAGAGCTTCTTTCCGGTCTGAATACAGAGCAGAATGTCGTGGGGCTCCACATCGTCCGCATAGGTATAGTGCACATCGTTTGTACACACAAGCGGGATATTCAGCTTTCTGGACATGCCGATCAGCGCCGCGTTGATCGTGGACTGGGCCGGAATGCCGTGGTCCTGCAGCTCCAGAAAATAATTGCCTTTCCCGAAACACTCTTCATATTTCAGCGCCGCCTTCTCCGCTTCCTCCAGCAGACCCTTCTCGATATCCCGGGGCACTTCCCCCGCCAGACAGGCCGAGAGGGCGATGATCCCCTCGTGGAACTCCCGCAGCACTTCCATGTCCACCCGCGGCCTGTAATAGTACCCTTCCGTAAATCCCCTGCTCACGATCTTCATCAGGTTTTCGTAGCCCTTATTGTTCTCCGCCAGCAGCACCAGATGGTAATATCTGTCCTCACCGCCGGTCACCTCTCTGTCAAAACGGGAGTTTGGCGCCACATAGACCTCACATCCAAGAATCGGCCTGATCCCTTCCGCCTTGCAGGCACGATAGAAATCGATCACACCGTACATCGCACCGTGGTCCGTGATTGCGGCAGAGTCCATGCCAAGCTCCTTCACCCGCTTTACATATTCTTTTATCTTGTTGGAACCGTCCAGCAGACTGTACTCCGTGTGAACGTGCAGATGGGTAAATGCCATACCGTTTTCCTCCCTCACCGCCCTGATTTTTTCATCATAACAGGGAAGCCTTTCTGCTCCATTATAATAACCTGTTTACATGTGAGACACTCACACTCTTATTTTTCAACACAACAGGGGAGCGTTTCCGCTCCCCTATATTATACCAGAAATTATTCCGATGTAAATTTATTTCCATTCCCGCCGGATATTCTCCGAATCAGCTGTCAGCAGCCACAGACCAACCGGCACAACAGCTCGGATGACAGCCTCGGCGTGTCCCTGCTTTATAAATATTTCTTCAAATCTTCCACCTTATCCAGTTTCTCCCAGGGCAGGTCCAGATCGTTTCTGCCGAAATGTCCGTAGGCAGCCGTCTGTTTGTAGATCGGGCGCCGCAGATCAAGCATCTGGATGATGCCCGCCGGCCGCAGGTCAAAGTTCTCCCTGATGATATCCACCAGCTTCTCGTCGGAAACCTTTCCGGTTCCGTCGGTGTCCACCATGACGGATGTGGGCTGTGCCACACCGATGGCGTAGGAGAGCTGAATCTCGCATCTGTCAGCCAGTCCCGCCGCCACGATATTTTTCGCCACATACCTCGCCGCGTAGGCTGCCGAGCGGTCCACCTTTGTGCAGTCCTTTCCGGAGAAGGCGCCGCCGCCGTGACGGGCATATCCGCCGTAGGTGTCCACAATGATCTTGCGGCCAGTCAGACCCGCATCCCCGTGGGGGCCTCCGATCACGAAACGTCCTGTGGGATTGATGAAGAACTTTGTATCATCATCCACCATATCCGCGGGAAGAATCGGGTCAAACACATACTTTTTGATATCCTCATGAATC
>DERU01000183.1 GCA_002361095.1 Lachnospiraceae bacterium UBA3332 | reverse complement strand
CGACGCGGCGTGTGCGCAGAGCGCACACTTTTTTATTTTGGAAATCCGGAGGTTGCAATGTATCTGACAAAGTTTAGTTTTCCCGATGACGGACAGGAGTTTGATTTCTTATTGGGTATACAGCGCACGTGCTATGACAGTTATTACCCTTTTAAAATCCTTTCTGCGCTTGGATTTTCCCGGATTGACTTTGAGCCGATAACAATTTTGTACGGGGGGAACGGCTGCGGCAAGACAACGGCGCTCAATGTAATAGCGGATAAGCTGGGGATTGCGCGGCAGACGCCCTGCAACCGATCCAATTTTTTCCCGGATTATGTAAAGCGCTGCACGGCCGAGACGCAGGGAAGGATTCCGGGGGAGAGCCGTATTATAACCAGCGACGACGTGTTTGATTTTATGCTGGATTTGCGGGCGTTAAACGATGGAATCGACGGGAAGAGGGAGGAACTGTTTGAGGAATACCTGGATGCGAAGTATGCGGAGTTTCGTTTTCGGTCGCTGGAGGATTATGAACGGCTCAAAAAGGTAAATCTGGCGCGCAGCAGGACACAGTCCAAGTATGTCAGGAAAAATGTGATGGATAATGTGCGGGAGCGTTCCAACGGGGAAAGCGCTTTTTTGTATTTTACGGAGAAAATCAGGGAGAATGCCCTGTATTTGCTGGATGAGCCGGAGAACAGCCTGGCGCCGGGGCGGCAGCAGGAGCTGGCGCAGTTTTTGGAGGATTCCGCGCGGTTTTACG
This sequence comes from Lachnospiraceae bacterium UBA3332, assembly GCA_002361095.1. GTDB lineage: Bacteria > Bacillota > Clostridia > Lachnospirales > Lachnospiraceae > Gallintestinimicrobium. Next base: position 10,930 of record DERU01000183.1, on the reverse strand, counting down.
GTTGTCAGTTTGTAATTTCTACCCATTCCCCCTTTGTACTTTCCATGCGCGGGGCAAAGATTTATGACATGGATGAAACGCCGGTAGATGTGAAGCGCTGGACGCAGCTGGGAAATGTAAAGGTATATTATGATTTTTTTAAAAAGCACCAGGGAGAGTTTTTATGAATGTTATAAGGATTGCGCTCTGTGATGATGAGAAAGAACAACTCACACGGTTTCACAAAGGTGTGGAGGCTTGGGCGCAAAAAAGGGAAAATTTTGTGCAGATAGAAGAGTTTGACAGCGCGCAGGCATTTTGGTTTGTCTGGTCGGAGGATAAAAGTTTTGACATATTGGTTTTGGATATCCGGATGCCGGGGATGGACGGCATGGAACTGGCGAGGAAAATACGGGAGGCGGACGCCTGGATTTCCATTATCTTCGCGACTTCCCTGCGGGAATATGTGTATGAGGGATATAATTTGGATGCCGTTAACTATCTGCTAAAGCCCGTGGAACCAGGGAAACTGGAGGAGTGCCTGGATCGGGCGCAGAGACGGATGGAAGAAAAACAGTCGGAGGGGACTGGACTCTTACTGCCTGTGCAGGATGGAATTTTACGGATTCCGGTCCGGAAAATCTGCCGTGTGGAAGCGGACGGGCGGGGATGCGTCCTGCACATGGAGGGGGAAACGCTCAAGGTACATAAGGGAATCGGCGAAATGGAGGAATTGCTGCGGGGATATTCGTTTGTCCGCTGCCACAGGTCGTTTCTGGTGTCGGTGAAGCGGATCCGGAAAATCGGTACGGGAAAGCTTTTATTGGACGACGGTACAGAGACACCGGTGGGGAGAAGCCTGCAGGATGCGGTGAACCGGGCGTTTGTCAAAGAGTTTGTACAAGGGGAAAAAGCGCGATGGGATACGTAATTATTACCGCAGTATATATAAGCAGCCTGATTTTGCTGATTTGGCTGTTACTGCCTGCGATGGCGAGGCGGCAGGCAAAACAGTGGCAGGAGGAATTGATTCGCCGGCACTATGAAGAGGTGGAAAATGTATATCGGCAGATGCGGGGATGGAAACATGATTACCGGCATCATCTGCAGGCAATGCAGGGCTGTATCGCCGATGGGCAGCTGCCGCAGCTGGACGGATACTTGCGGGAACTGGACGCGAGCCTTGATGAGATTGCGGTATTTGTCACCACGGGAAACCATATGGCGGATGCCATTTTAAACAGTAAGTTTTCGATTGCACGGGAGGAGGGGATTTCCCTGGATTATAAGGTGTATCTGACGCCGGCGTGGAAAATAGGAGATGTGAATCTCTGTATCCTCATCGGGAATCTGCTGGACAATGCAATCGGGGCGTGCAGGAAAATCGGGGACGGAAAGAAGCGCTTTATCCGGTTATATATGGATGAGATACAGGAGCAGTTTTATTTGTCCGTCAGCAATTCCATGGAAGGCAGGGCGGTAAAGCGCGGCGGGCGGTTTGTGTCTGACCGGGAAAATCACGGGTACGGACTTCGCCGGGTAGAAAAGGTGGTAAAGGAAAACCATGGCTGGCTGAACTGCCAGAGCGAGGATGGCGTCTTTGCGGTGGAAGTGATGCTGCCGCTATAGGAGGAAAGGGAACGTGAGGATTGTCAATTTAATCGAAAATACGGAAGGAAAAAGCGGATGCCTTTTTGAACACGGACTCAGCTTTTATGTGGAGACAAACCTGCATAAGCTGCTGGTAGATACGGGAGCGTCCGGGGCGTTTTTGGAAAACGCCCTACGCTTGGGAATTGATCTTGGGCAGGTGGATACGGTGGTGATCAGTCATGGGCATTACGACCATGCAGGCGGGCTGACGGAGTTTGTCGGGATTAATCCCCGGGCGAAGATCTGGATGCACCGTCTTGCGGGGGAAGCGTATTATCATAAAAGCGGGGAATCAGAGCGGTATATTGGGATCAGTCCCCAACTCCGGAAACTTGACCAGGTGGAATGGGTGGAAAGTAACCGTTGGATTGACGAAGAACTTTTTCTTTTTGGCGGCGTTTCGGGAAGGAAATGGTGGCCGTCCGGAAACCGGGAACTGCAAATGAAGAGAGACGGCGTTTTTATGCAGGATACCTTTTGCCATGAACAGTATCTGGTGGTTTCGGAAGGCGGAAAGAAGGTATTGCTGTCAGGCTGCGCCCATAACGGAATTGTCAATATTCTGGATACATACCGGGAACTGTTGGGGGGAGCGCCTAACGTGGCAGTCAGCGGATTCCATATGCGCAAAAAAGGAGACGCTTATACGCAGGAGGAATTGGATATTTTTTATAAGACTGCGGAGGAATTAAAAAAATGGGATACCATGTTTTACACGGGCCACTGTACGGGGGAAATCCCCTATCGGCTGATGAAGGAATGTATGGGCGGGCAGCTGGCCTATGTGCACAGTGGGGAGGAGATATCGGTTTAGGGTATTGAAATGCCGCGATTGCGTTGTTCATGTCAAAAAGAATGCCGTTGGTGCATTCTTTTTTGGTTTTGGGGAAAGTATGTTACAATCGAAACAAAAGATCGGAAAGGAGGAATTTGGGGATGGGGACGAAGAAGCATTCCTTTTGGGGCAATCTGTGGTTTCACTTCGGCCACTTGTGGCAGTGGAGGAAGGTTTTGTTTCTGTTCACGGTTCTTTATGTGTTGGCGGGAGCGGCGGGGCGCTATTTCTCCATCTGGCTGCCCAAGCTTTTACTTTCCCTTTTAGAGGCAGGGGCTGACATTGGGACTGTCATAGCGCAGCTTGGCGGTTTGATTATCTGCATTGTGCTGGCCACCTTCGGGTGGCAGTATGCCAATGCGGAACTGGATTACGGCAGGATGTTTTACGGAAAATATTTTACCATGCTCCTGAACCGGAAACTGATGGATCTTGATTATGCGCTTTTGGAAGATGAAAAAAACCAATCGGCGATCCACCGGGCATACCGGGCCTGTTCGTCGGACGGAGACAGTGTAATTGGTTTGTTATTGCATGTTCCAAGCTTTTTGGCAACCCTGCTGTTGATTTTGATACTGGGGGCGTCGGTGGTGCTTCTGGATTTCAGGGTGCTTTTGGTTCTTGCGGTAGATTTTGCAGCCTTTTTGGTTGTGTCGCAAATCCAAAGCAAATGTGTGGAAAGCAGACAGGGGGAATGCGCGGAGTATCATAAGAAACTGCATTACATTTTGAATGTTACAGGAGATTTTGCAAGCGGAAAGGATATCCGTCTGTTTGGAATGGCGGATTGGTTCCGGCGGATTTATGCAAAACTATCGGATGAAAATACAAGCCTTTACAGGGAAATCTATCAGAAAATGTTTTGGTATCAGCTGGCGGCGGAGGCGGTGGGGCTTTTTGTAAATCTGGCGGTTTACGGTTTTTTTATCGGAGGGGTTTTGCGCGGCAGTCTGTTCATGTCTGATTTTGTGTTTGTCATCGGATTGTGCAGCGGTATGCAGCAGGCCTTACGCCGTCTGGTTTGGGAATTACAGCAGCTTTCCTATGACCACATGCATTTCGAAAGCCTGCGGGGATGCCTGGACATAGAAAACCGGAGCAACCGGGGAGAAGGAGCGGATTTGACCCCTTGCCTGTCCGGAAAAAAAGGTCCGCAAATCTGTTTAAAGGATGTGACATTTTCTTATCCGGGGAAGGAAAGGCGTACGATAGAAGGGATCAGCCTGACTGTGGAGGGCGGGGAAAAACTGGGAATTGTGGGCGCCAACGGAGTAGGGAAAACGACACTGATCAAGTTAATCTGCGGGCTTTATGATTGTGTACAGGGGGAAATTACAGTGGAAGGCAGGCCGGTTTCGGCATACAACAGACTGGAGTATTTTAAGCTGTTCTCCGCAGTATTTCAGGATGTGGAGGTGATTCCGGCCAGTATTGCCCAAAATGTGGCTATGTGCAGCGACGAAGAGACAGACCGGCAGCGGGTACAGGAATGCCTGCGGCAGGCAGGGCTTTGGGAAAAGGTGGAAAGCCTGCCGGAAGGAATGGAAACAAAACTGGTGAAAAGCATTTATGAGAACGCAGTGGATTTTTCAGGAGGGGAGAGGCAGAAACTTATTTTGGCAAGGGCCCTGTATAAAGATGCGCCGGTTTTGATTTTGGATGAGCCTACAGCGGCGCTGGATCCTATTGCAGAGGATGAGGTGTACCGGACCTACGAGGCGCTCTCAAGGCAGAAAACGTCGTTTTTTATTTCCCACAGGCTTTCCAGCACGAGGTTTTGCGACAGGATTTTGTATCTGGAGGACGGGCGCATTGCGGAGATGGGGACACATGAACAGCTTTTGGCGATGAAGGGAAAATACTGGAACATGTTTGAGGTGCAGAGCCGTTATTATAGGGAGAAAAGCAGTTATGAGGGATGAAAATAAAAAACATACGCTTGCGGAAGATGTGCGGCTTTTGCGCAAGGCGGTGGGACTGGTTTGGCAGACGGACAAAAGGTTTGTAATCTGCTCCGTTTGGAATGCGTGTATCAGCGCTTTGTATCCTTACCTGGAAATTTACCTGGCCGCTTGTATCGTGGACGAACTGGCGGTTGGACGGAACATGGAAAAAATGGTTTTTTATGTGACAGCATTGGCAGGGGCAAAATTTTTCTTCGGGGCGCTGCAGGATAAAATAGGCGGTATGAAGAGGACTTGGGAAGCGCCGCTATATTATATGCAGGAGATGCTGCTGGGTGAAAAAATACTTACCATGGATTACGAAAATATAGAAAAATCCCAGATACAGGAGCAGCGCAAACGGATCCGGGAATACCAGGAAACCTTCGGAGGGGATTTAAAGACTGTATTCGGCCATTTTGAGGAGATTCTGTGCGCTATGGTCAAGATCCCGGCAGCCCTGCTTATGATCGGGGAAATGTTTCTGGTTTTGCCGCCGGAAGGATTGGGTAGGTTTTCCCGCTTTTTGGCATCGCCGGCCAGTTCCGTGTGCATAATCGGCTATGCCTTATTTACTTCCTGGCAGATGCTTCGCATTTCCGAAAAAAATGTGGCGGTGCAGTTTTCGGAAAGCGAACAGGAAATCGGAGCGGGGAGAGTGTTGGATTATTATACGCAGACCTATATTCCCGATTATAAGACGGGTAAGGATATCCGGCTGTTTTGCCAAAACAGGCTGATTGAGCAGGAAATGGATAAGGTCCGGGCAATCCACAACGGCATCAATGCGCGGATTATGAAAAAGGTGGGAAAATATAACGGAGCACGCGCCGCTCTGGAGGGGTTGCTGACAGGAATTATCTATCTGCTTTTGGGAATCAAAGCCATGCTGGGAGTGATGTCCGTCGCAGGAGTGGTGCAGTGCGCCCAGAGTGTGCAGGAACTGTCATACGCGGTAAACGGTTTGATGTCCGGTATCGGTTTTGCCAGGAAAAGGCTGCAGTCCATGGAGCCCCTGTTTGCTTTTCTGGAAATCGAATCCGTAAAATACCGGGGATGCCTTCCTGTGGAGAAACGGCGGGATAACCGCTATGAGGTGGAGTTCCGGGACGTAACCTTCCGGTATCCGGACACATCCGTCAACGTTTTGGAGCATTTGTCCTGCAAATTTGTGATCAGCAATAAGATGGCTGTGGTGGGAAGAAACGGTTCCGGAAAAACTACGTTTATCAAGCTTTTATGCAGACTTTACGATCCGGTGGAAGGGGAAATTCTTTTAAACGGAATCGATATCCGCAAATATGACTATAAAGAGTATCTGGGTCTTTTTTCCGTGGTATTTCAGGACTTTAAACTGTTCGGGTTTGAACTGGCACAGAATATTGCGGCGGGGGCAGCGTTTGACGAGAAGCGGGTCATGGACTGTGTGGAACGGGTCGGACTGGCAGGGTGCGTTGCGGGGATGAAAAAGGGCATTTACACTCCGGTTACAAAAGACTTTTCCGGGGAGGGGGCGGAAGTTTCCGGCGGCGAGGCACAAAAAATTGCCCTGGCGCGGGCGCTTTACAAAAATGCGCCGTTCGTGATTCTGGACGAACCCACGGCAGCGCTGGATCCTTTGTCGGAGGCGGAGGTTTACGCAAATTTTGACTGTCTGGTGGGGAATAAGACGGCGGTTTATATCAGCCACCGTTTATCCAGCTGTCGTTTCTGCGATGAGATTTTGGTTTTTGAAAACGGGAAAATCGTACAGCGCGGCAACCATGAGACGCTTGTCGCCAATAAGGAAGAACTGTATTACCGACTTTGGCAGGCGCAGGCGAAGTATTACCAATAGCGGCTGCAAACCTCCGGATTTTTATGGTGGCGGGCATTTGGGACTTGACACGGTTGTTTCAGGCTCGTTATAATTAGAATCATTCTAATAAAGGGGAGGGAGAAAGCGTGACGAATTATGCGAAGATGATATTGGGTATAATCAACAGATCAGATGAGCATATGACGGCGGAACAGATATTCCAAACGCTTAGAAAGACAGAACCGAAGGTGGTTTTGGCAACCGTGTATAATAATTTAAATCTGCTTTGCAGGGAGGGGCGGATCCGCAAAGTGTCGTTGGAAGCATCTCCGGATCGCTATGACAGAATCGTGAAACATGATCATTTGGTCTGCAGAAAATGCGGAAAACTTACGGATATCCGTTTTACCGATTTGTGCGACAGCCTGAAGGGGCAGCTGGAGGAGGAGATTCTGGGTTATGATCTGAGGGTGTTTTATCTTTGCCCTACATGCAGGAAGCAGGGCGGGGAGGAATGCAGAGGCGGCTTAAAAGTAAAGTGAAGGTATGGGGGCAGGAATTGCCCGCCCGGTATCCGCGCGTATGGGCAGGCTTGCCCGTACACGCGGATACCGGACGGGGCTTTCATGGGAATTACAGCCCTTTGGGATGCATGATTTTTTGGGAGCGGTAGAGACTGTTGTGGCCGGAAAGCATGTAACTGATGGCAATGGCGATCAGATAATACCCGGAATGTTCAAACCCGAATAATTCGAAGCTGATGAGCAATGCCGTCACCGGGCAGTTTGTAACACCGCAAAAGACCGAAGTCATGCCGATAGCGGCGCATAAGGGCACGTTGGAGCCGGTCAGGGAGCCGAACAGTGCGCCGAAAGCGGCGCCCGTGAAAAACGACGGGACAATTTCGCCGCCTTTGTATCCGGCTCCGATGGTGATGGCGGTAAACAGGATTTTTAAAAGGAAAGCAAAGGGGATGACATGTCCCTCCAAAAACTGTTCGATTACATGCATGCCGGGTCCTAAGTAGTCCGTGGTGCGAAGAAGCGCCGTCATGAGAATGATGGCGCATCCCCCGGCCACGATGCGCAGATAGGGATTCGGAAAAATTTTTTGCAGAAAATGTTCTATGCGGTGCAAGGCTTCGCAGAATAGGATGCTGACCACGGCGCACAATAGGGCAAGAACGACTACGCGCAGGGAAAAGGACAAGGTCAGGTCAAGATCCTCCACCACAGTCAGGTGATCCATGGGGGCATGCAAAAACTGGGCCAGCATGTAGGCGATGACGGAGGCCCAGATGCAGGGGACGAGGGCGGGATAATACAGGATGCCTACGTTGGCCATTTCCATGGGCAGGAAAGCGGCCGCCATGGGTGTGCCGAACAGGGCGGAAAATGCAGCGCTGATACCGCTCATCAGCATAATTTTTTTATCCTGTGCGTTAAAATGCAGCCTTTCCCCAAGCTGTCTGCCGATGCTGCCGCCGATCTGAACGGCGGCGCCTTCCCGGCCTACCGAGCCGCCGCAGATGACGGTCATGATGGAAGAAACAAAAATTAAACTTGCCATTTTCAGCGGGACGTAGGTTTCGGCGTCGTATTGGATGCACTCAATCACGGTGTCCGTACCGGCATTGTCTTCATAACGGAAAAAGCGGTATAAAAAAACTATGCAGATTCCGGCCAACGGCAGGAGGAGTAACAGCCAGCCATGGGAGGTGCGGAAATCGGTGGCAAATTTCATGCCGAAATTAAACAGCACGCTCACAAAGCCGATGAGTATGCCGGCCAATGTGGATAAAAGCATCCAGCGGACGAAACGCAGCAGGCTGTTACAGACCGGGGGAAGCGGGAATTTCGGTATTTTCATGGGACTCTCCTTTAGTATGTTTCTTATGCGGTTTCTTCCAAAACCGCAAATCCCCATTTAGGCAGCGGGATAGGGACGCCGCTTTCCAATTTCTGTCCGGACAGCAGTTCAAGCCAGCGTCCCGCAGGGCAGCAGGCCTTTTGTTCGTCTCCGGAATAATTCAACAGATATACGATGGCTTTGCCATGGGAATTGCAGCCCTTACGCACGATAACAGGGAAACCGGCAGAGCCTTCGTTCGGAAGGATTGCGGCGGTTTCCAGGACGCTGTGTAAGATTTTTTTCAGGAGCGGCTTGGAAAACATGCAGCCAAGATATACGGCGGTTCCGTCCCCATAACGGTTTTGCGTTGCTGCGGCGTATTGTCCCCAGTTGTCGTGGACGTAGGAGAGGATAGGGGCAGCGGAATCGGTTTCCAGACATTCCATGAAGCCGGTGGCCTCCTCCCCCGGCAGACAGAATTCTCCGGCCAGCCCCGTTTCTGCGGCAGCCGCGAACTGATGGTAGTGGATGCCGAAACATTCCCGCAGGATGTGGGGTTGTACATCGGGATAGACCCGGACGTTTTCATTGGTGAAGCAGGATTTAAATGTGCCCACCAACACACCGCCTTTGCGGACATATTCCGCAAGGCGCAGCAGAGTATCCTGCGGCGCACAGTAAAAAGCAGGCATCAGGATCGCCCTGTATTGGGAAAGGTGTTCTTCCTCCGGGGAAATAAAATCGCATTCGTAGTTCATTTCGTAAAGCGCATCATACAGCCAGCGCACTACGTCGTTATAGGTAATGCCGCCGTTTACCGGAAACAGCTGCAGCCCGGTCAGGGATTCGTTGCTTACAAGGATGGCGATTTCATTTTTCTTTTGCAGATGAAGCAGCTTGTCCCCAAGGCGTTTAAAATCCTGCCCCACAGTGCATGCTTCCCGGTAGGGGTGGTTTGGCGCAAAGTCGTGGCTTAAAAGTCCTTTCCAATAGGTTTCACAGGCATTGTGCAGGGAGTGCCAGTGCCAATATTCCACAAGGTCGGCTCCGGAAGCAAGGTGGGAAAAGGCCAGCAGGCGCAGCTGTCCGTCGTAGGGCGTCCAGTCGGGAAAGCCCTGTGCCTGTGTCTCCAGCACAAAATAATTGTCATGTTTTAACGATCTTGCCAGGTCGCCGCAAAAAGCGACTTCTGCGCCGGTAAGTTTGGACTGGGACGGATGGTAAATGTCGCAGCCGGTGATATCCAGACAGCGGGCGGCGTGGAAATGATTGACGTCTGGCTGTACGCCATAGGAACCGCCTTTCCATCCGAAATCAAAATTGTGGGTGATAAATTGGTCATCCCTTTTATATTCCCTCACCAGGGCAGCCTGCCATGCAAGGAAGTCGGTCACCAGGCCGCGCTGGAATTTTTCAAATTCTCCGGCAAGGCTTCCGTTGATGGTACCCCGTACATCCGGGAAATCTTTCCAATCGTGAACCGCATTGCTCCAGTAATGAAAGCCGAATTCCCGGTTCATTTCTTCCGTGCTGCCATGGAATTTGCGTTTCAGGTATTCCACAAAACTGCGCTGGACACTGTCGGAAGCGGTGCCGAAGTGTTTGGTCTCATTGTCAATTTGGTATCCGATAACTGCCGGATGATCTTTCACATGCGTAAGAAGCCTGCGGATGACGCGTTCGCAGTAAAACAGATAGGCCTTGTTGGTGATGTCCATAATCTGCCTGGCGCCGTAGAGACTACGTCCGTTTTTGGTGACGACCATGATGTCGGGATGCTTTTTTTCCATCCACGGGGGGATGGCGTAGGTGGGGGTTCCGATAATCACATGGATGCCGGCATTTCCCATTGCGTCAAGGACACGGTCAATATGGGAGAAGTCAAATATACCGTCCTCCGGTTCCAGGGTGCTCCATGTGGATTCCGCAATCCGAACCAGATTGATTCCGGCTTCCTGCATCATCTTCACATCGTCCGCCAGCCGGTCATAGGGCATATACTCGTCGTAGTACGCAACGCCATACAAGAGTTCGTTCATAAGAATTCTCCTTTCAGGGGGCCACAAATTTTCTTCACTATATTGTACCACCTTTGGTAATATAGGGCAATCTGCCGGACGGCCGAAATAATGGAATAAATTGTGCAAAATAGGACATAATGGAAATAACCAAAGCGGATTCGCTTAGGCGGCTGCAAAAATAGGAAAATTGGAGGAATGAAGATTGTAAATTAAAATTTTCAACCTCCTTGATTTGAGGGCCCGCCACAGCGGGCAGATGGGAGCAAATATGGAACTCAAAGGTAGCAAAACGGCGGAGAATCTGTTGGCAGCGTTCGCGGGGGAATCGCAGGCGACCAATAAGTATACGTACTTTGCGTCTAAAGCCAGGGAAGAAGGCTATGTACAGATCGCTAAAATTTTCGAGGAGACGGCACACAATGAAAGAGAACATGCCAAAATCTGGTTCAGACTGTTAAACGGCGGTATTGATGATACGGCAAAAAATTTAAAAACAGCGGCGCAGGGCGAAAACTACGAGTGGACGGATATGTACGCATCTTTTGCCAAGGTGGCCCGCGAAGAAGGTTTCGGGGCAATTGCAAAGCTGTTTGAGCAGGTTGGTGAAATTGAAAAAGAACATGAGAAAAGATATTTGAAGCTTCTGTCCAATGTGAAAAACGGGCTGGTTTTTTCAAAAGAGGGGGATGCCATTTGGCAGTGTTCCAATTGCGGCCATATCGTGATCGGCAGGAATGCGCCCGCAGTATGCCCTGTATGTGCGCATCCGCAGGCTTATTTTGCGGTCAAAGCAGAAAATTACTAAAAGTGTTCTTCTCCGGCAGACACGCGGACCGGGAAACCGGCAGCA
>DERU01000078.1 GCA_002361095.1 Lachnospiraceae bacterium UBA3332 | reverse complement strand
GCTGCACCTTGCCGATGGCCGATTTCTCGTTCTCCCAGCGGGCGCTCATGGCGCTGAATTCCTCGCGCATGGCGGCCAGCTCTTTTTGAATGTCCGCAAGGCGCTCGGCGGAAAGCTTGTCGGTCTCCTTTTTCAGGGCCGCCTCCTCGATCTCGTGCTGCATGATCTTCCGGCGCAGGTCATCCATCTCCGCCGGGGCGGAATCCATTTCCGTGCGGATCATGGCGCAGGCTTCATCCACCAGGTCGATGGCCTTATCCGGCAGAAAACGGTCGGATATATAACGGTTTGATAATACAGCCGCCGCCACCAGAGAGCTGTCCGTAATTTTTACACCATGAAAGACTTCATACCGCTCTTTCAAGCCACGGAGAATAGAGATCGTATCCTCCACCGTCGGTTCATCCACCGTTACCGGCTGGAAACGACGCTCCAGTGCTTTATCTTTTTCAATATACTGGCGATATTCATCCAGGGTAGTGGCCCCGATACAATGAAGTTCACCACGGGCCAACATCGGTTTCAGCATATTCCCTGCGTCCATAGCGCCGTCGGTCTTACCTGCGCCAACGATCAGATGCAGCTCATCCACAAATAAAATAATCTGTCCTTGACTTTTGCGCACTTCTTCAAGCACGGCTTTGAGACGCTCCTCAAATTCACCTCTGTATTTTGCCCCGGCTACAAGAGCGCCCATATCCAGTGAAAAAATCTGCTTATCTTTCAATCCATCCGGTACATCTCCCCGGACGATACGCTGCGCCAGTCCTTCAATGACCGCCGTCTTACCTACACCTGGCTCACCAATGAGCACCGGATTATTTTTCGTCTTACGGGAAAGAATCCGAATAATATTTCGAATCTCACCGTCACGGCCGATCACCGGGTCTAATTTCTGATTTCTGGCTTTCTCTACAAGGTTTTCTCCATACTTACTCAGGCTGTCGTAAGTGCCTTCCGGATTATCCGTTGTCACTCTCTGGTTTCCCCGTACTTCCATCAGTGCCTGCAAAAATCCGTTTCTCTGAATCTGGAAATTTTTAAATAAGGTTTTCAGTTCTTTATTCGCCGTTTCAAGCAGCGCCAGGAATAAATGCTCCACCGAAACATACTCGTCACCCATTTGTTTGGCTTCTTTATCTGCCTGGGTAAAGGCCCGGCTCAGATCCTGGCTCATGTACTGCTGACCGCCCTGGACCTTTACATGACCGGCCAGTACCTTTTCGGTCTGATAAACAAATCCGGCCGTATTCACATTCATCTTATCCATCAATTTAACGATCAGACTGTCTTCTTTATTCAACAGCGCATATAACAAGTGAATCTGATCTATCTCCTGGTTCCCGTATTCAAGAGCCAGACTCTGGCAAGACTGCACTGCCTCCAGAGATTTCTGAGTATATTTATTAAAATCCATAGAACATACCTCCTTCTTAGGAATATTATCATTGTTATGTTTGTTATATATGTAATATAACAATCATTATCGTGTTTGTCAACCTGTTTCTAAAAAATTTGCATTTTTTCTTGCAGCGCGGTATAATTTGTTAAAACTATATATAGGGAAAGGTATTATATTATTATGGATACATCACATTTAACGTTATTAACCGATTTATATGAACTGACCATGATGCAGGGTTATTTTAAAAATAGAACCAACGAAACGGTCATCTTCGATGTCTTTTATCGTTCCAATCCGGAGGATGCAGCTTATTCAATCGCCGCAGGTCTGGCTCAGGTCATTGAATATATTGAAGGACTGCATTTTGATGAAACAGATATTAACTATCTGCGCTCCACCGGTTTCTTTCAGGAAGACTTTCTTGAATACTTAAAAGACTTCCGTTTTACCGGTGATATATACGCTATCCCTGAAGGTACCGTTGTATTTCCGAAAGAGCCTCTGCTTAAGGTCATTGCCCCGATCATGGAGGCCCAGATTGTAGAGACCGCTATCTTGAATATTATTAACCATCAAAGTCTTATCTGCACGAAAGCGGCCCGCGTTGTCTATGCGGCCGGCGGAGGTGTTATGGAATTTGGCCTGCGTCGTGCCCAGGGCGCGGATGCCGGAACCTATGGTGCCCGCGCCGCGGTCATCGGTGGCTGCGTCGGAACCTCCAACGTATTGGCCGGCCAGATGTTCGATATTCCAGTCAAGGGCACCCATGCACACAGTTGGATCATGAGCTTTAAAACCGAACTGGAAGCCTTTCGCAATTATGCCGGCCTTTACCCGGATAACTGTCTGCTTCTGGTCGATACCTATGACACTTTAAAATCCGGTGTGCCTCATGCCATTCAGGTCTTTGATGAAATGAAAGCCAAAGGCATCCACTCAAAACTTTACGGTATCCGTCTGGACAGCGGCGATCTGGCCTATCTGTCCAAAAAAGCGCGGCAAATGCTGGACGAAGCAGGATTTTGCGACGCCGTGATCGCCGCTTCCAACGACCTGGATGAATACCTGATCGACAGCCTCAAAGCGCAGGGCTGTAAAATCACCTCCTGGGGGGTGGGCACCCATCTGATCACCAGCAAAGACTGGCCATCCTTCGGCGGAGTTTACAAGCTTGCCGCGATTGAGGACCGCAAAACAGGAACATTTATTCCCAAAATTAAACTTTCCGAAAATTCGGAAAAGGTAACCAATCCCGGCAATAAAACCGTCTACCGTATTTACGAAACCCGGACCGGCAAAATCAAGGCCGACCTGATCTGCCTTGTCGAAGAAACCTTTGACGAAAGCCAGCCGCTGGTCTTATTTGATCCCAACGAGCCTTGGAAAAAAACAAAGCTGGAAGCCGGACAATACCGCCTGCGGGAAATGATGGTTCCCGTTTTTTGCAACGGCAAATGCGTCTACCGCTCCCCGAAAGTCATGGACATACGGGCATACTGCGCATCGGAGCTGGATACGCTCTGGGACGAAACGAGACGGCTGGTCAACCCGCACAACGTATACGTAGACCTTTCCCAAAAGCTCTACGACACCAAAATGAAATTACTCGGCGAAATGAGCCGCATCTAAACCGGCTGCTCTGCGCTTACGCAACCGCCGCCGGCATGCACAAAAACAACTCAGAAATGGAGACAATTATGTTAAAGATCATCACCGATTCCGCTACCGATATGCCCAAAGAAATCATTGACCGTTTTCAGCTTCATGTCATCCCGACTCCTGTGGTCATCGATGACGTGGATTACCTGGACGGCGAAACCATCAATACGGGCGAATTTTACACCATCCTGGATGATGTCAACCGGGATATCAAAACCTACCACATCAATCCCGATATGTTTGAAAAAGCCTTCCGCCCTTACGCACAGCGCAACGATTCCGTTTTGTATCTTTGCTTTTCCACCGGTATCGCAGGCACTTACAACGCCGCAAACCTTGCAAAGCAGGCTGTGCTGGAGGATTATCCTGATTTTGACTTAACGATTATCGATTCCAAATCGGCTTCCATCGGTTTTGGTATCATCGTCTATAAGCTGCTTTTGTTGCAGGAGCAGGGCGCAGACAAAGAAAAGCTGATCAGGGCCGCCAATTTTTACGTCAGCCATGTGCGCCATGTATTCACGGTAAGAACTTTGAAATACCTGATTAAGGGAGGACGGCTCTCCAAGTTCAAGGGAACCGCCGGGGAACTTCTGGACATGAAACCGGTGCTGATCGTAGACAAAGAAGGACGGCTGCAGGTACTCAAAACCGTCCGGGGACATAAAAAGTCCCTGAAAGCTTTGGTGGATTATGTACAGGAGAATATTGCCGCTCCTGCCGGACAAATCATGGGCATTTGCCATGGGGAAGATCCGGAAAGCCTTTCCCTCGCCAAAACCGCATTGCTGGATGCCGTTGCGCCAAAACAGCTGGTGGAAGCCGCCGTAGGCTGTGCCATCGGCGCACACACCGGACGCGGCATCGTCGGCATTGTCTTTTTTGACGAAACCGATACAGAACTGGAACCCGACTAAATGACCACGCATGCGCCATACCTTAGCGCGATGCCCGTACAAAACCGTCCGCTTTCCTTATTACATGAAAGCGGACGGTCTTAAAAAAATATCTCTACCCTGCCTTATCTTCCTTCCTCCTGGTCTCGCACATACCCGTCTTCATCAAAAGTCCGGCTTTCCCCGTCGATTGTGACCGTCGTGTCCCGATAATAGCTGCCGTCCGCAAGCCGGTAACGCCATCCTGTATCGTCTTTTTTCCAGCCGGTAATCGCAACACCCTGTGTCAGATACGTGTTCAGTCCGATGGCCGCTCTGGTAGCATCATCCTGAAAATGCCACCATTCCGACTCCAATCCGTTGAATCCCAAACGCTTCATATAAAGTGACAATAAATCCGCGTTCTCATTATTTTCGGACAGGCAGGAATACCAGCTCAAATCATGCATCTGGGACTGCATGGCGACTTCCTCCCCCGAGGCGGCATCCACCAATGTCAAATCCAACGCAATTCCCCGGTTATGGGAGGAAACGGTCGCCGCCAAAAAGGAAGAAAGATGATACCGGCTATTCATCATGACCTGCCCAAAAGTCGGCAATGTCCCTCCCTCCCCCGGAACCGTTTTATCCAAAAGCGTTGCCACCTTATTATACAGAAAACGCGTTGCCTCATTTGGCCGAAACGCATCATAAATCCGCAGGCGATAGCCGTCCTGGGCCACATCCCTTGCCGCCTGCAAAAGCAGCCGGGCGCAGGGATACAGATAGGGAACAATAAAATCGTCATTTTCCAACCTGACATTCTGGTATCCTTTGACCACCGTACCCGTTATATCCGGAATATCATATCCATGCACCCTGAAAATGGAGGAATAACTGTTTGCAATGTCATATTCGCACATATCCCCCAGATATTCCGGCAAATTGATCATGCAATAACGGGAATCCACATAACCGTCCATCCCCCTATACCGGACCTTAAAAAATCCTTCTTCCTCTGCCAAAACACACAGCGCCTCTCCTGCGGGAATCTTTGCCAGGGAAGCATTCGATCCGGCATCGGCCGACAGTTCCAAATTGACGATAGGCCAGACCGTGCAATACAGGGGAGAAATCCCGGTGTAAAAGGAAAGGATCTCCGGTTCGGCCGTAAAATCCTCCGGACTCTCCCTGTCTGCCTTCCGGTAAGCGACCACACGGAAACGGACTTGTGTGCCGGAGGGCAGCCGTTCCGTATCATAGACGCGTTCCTGTGTCCAATCCAACACCTCCTTGACCACCCACTCCTGTTCTTTGTCAGACCACAGCTGCACCTCGTACGTATCCCCTCCGGTTTCTTCCCAAGTCAGCCGATAGAGCCGATCCCCGATTTCTTCCGACTGTAAGGCCAACTCGGTTCCCGCAAGGTCATCCCATTCCACCACCAGTACTTCGGAAAGCACGCTGTAATACACACAGCCCTTTCCCCTGCGCATCGTGCGCACGGCCAGGCTCACCGGCTGCTCCTGCTTGGGCATGGCGATTTCCTCGCCCAAGTTTAACCGAATGGAATCCTTTCCCGTCGCTTTGACCGACTTCCAGTCGTTATTCTCATCCAGGCAAAATACCTCGTAAAGATTCCCGGTTCCCGAATCCCAGTTCACCGTCAGGCTCATTTTCTGAATATCCAGTTCTTCCTGCACGTTGGGCCGGTCCAGCACGACAGGGCGGACGGCAACGGATTTTCTGCGGCTTGTCCTCTCGCAGGGCTGCCCCATCCCGTTGACCGTATAACGGACCGCCTGCAGCTGCAGCAAAATTTCCTCATTCTGCCGCACCCCTTCCATAACCGTACTATTTCCCTCAAATTCACCGTACAAAACATACTCGCCTTTTTCCAAATCGTAGCGGTACAGGCGGCTGGCATCCGCGTGAATGGGCTGCGGCCAAGTCAGCGCCAGGCGGTTCTCTTCCAGACAAACCGCCATGTCCCCCCTGCCAAGCCCCGGGCGCAGCCCGCCCGGGATCAAAATGTACAGTAAAAAAGCCAGACATCCCAACAGCAGGGATGCCGCAAGTATGGCCCACACAGGAAACAGACGTCTGGATATCCTCTTTTTTTTGCTATAATTGGGCGACAAAAATTCGTAGCTTGCACCCTGCCTGCGCTTTTTTTTCCTCAAATCCCCAAACTCCCATCCAAACAGTTTCAAACACAGAGAGGCAAAAGTATGCGTCCTTCTACTCTTGCCTCTCCTCATCCTTTGTTTCGCGTTATATGCTTCCCGGCCTGTATGGGCGTTTAGAAACTGACGCTCCACTCAGTTCCCTTGTTCAGCGGTTTTACCGGATAATTCTTATACGTCTTGCAATACATGTCATAACCTTTGGCATCCTGCATTTCCGCATCAAAAATATACCAGCCGTCCCCGATCTTGATCTCTACCCAGCCGTGCGGCGTCACACCGCCCCTTGCGGCACTGATGGTTCCCGTCACCACCTTGACGTCATAGCCCAGTCCCTTTGCCAGATATGCAAATCCCGCCGCATACCGGTAGCAGTTGCCCTTTCCGGTTGTCAGCATCTCCAGCGCGTAAGTACCTGTCCAATCCCCTGCAGGGGTATCGTAAGTTCTTTTATAGCTGCAATTGTCTATAATATACTGGTAACAGGCCCGGAGTTTCTCGTCATTTGTCATCTCCGGTGTCGTCACCGCCGCGATAACCGTGTTTACCACCTGTGACAACGGAGAATTGGAAACAGCCTTGCCGTCGCTGCCGATCTCATAACCGCCGACCACCGTATCCACCGCCATCGTTCCGTCCGCATTGAAAAAATACAGGCCGTCCGGCAGCTGCAGCCATCCGGTCGCCATCGTCCCTTCCGGATAAAGGTAATACGTCTTTCCCTCCACCTGCGTCATCCCAACCTGTATGTAACCGTTCGAATCCAGATGGTACTTTAAGCCAAACACATCCAGCCAGCTGTCCTTTAACCATGTGCCGTCATAATTGCGCCACATCACGCCGTTTTCCTGCTGCACAAAACCATATAACCCAAGTTCTACCGCCTCTGCAGGCATTTTACAGCAAAAACACAACGCAGCGCAGACCGCGATACAGCCCGCTATCTTCCGCATCCTTTTCACCAATCATTCCCCCTCTTTCGTGTTGTGATGCATCTATCATAGTATATGTTTTTCTGAATGTCAATTG
Organism: Lachnospiraceae bacterium UBA3332; assembly: GCA_002361095.1. Lineage (GTDB taxonomy): Bacteria > Bacillota > Clostridia > Lachnospirales > Lachnospiraceae > Gallintestinimicrobium. The sequence continues at coordinate 481 of DERU01000078.1, read as the reverse complement.
TTCATCCCATATCCGGACACCCCGCCTGTAACGGTTCAGACAGGTCTGCGCAGCAAATGCGCAGACCCGTATAAACCATAAGCCTGACGCGCCTTCCGTTTCCCTGCAAACCGGCAAAGCGGAAGGCTTGTCCCGCCCGAAAAAACACTCAGGCAATTACTCTCTGGAACATGCTCTTGGAAACGCCGCAAATCGGGCATACCCAGTCATCCGGAATGTCCTCAAATGCCGTACCGGGTGCGATGCCATGCTCCGGATCCCCCTTCTGGGGATCATACGTGTAACCACAGGGATTGCAGAAATACTTATCCATTGCACTCATCTCCTTTCCTGCACCGGCAGACATCCTGGGCGTGCGGCTTCATCTCCACGCCCTTTTGCCTGCCTGATGAACGATTTTATTGTATCACACCTTTTTCCATTTATCAATCAATAACCAATGCGTTTTTGCGCGGCAGTAACCGTTCAACCCCAATGGCGG
>DERU01000312.1 GCA_002361095.1 Lachnospiraceae bacterium UBA3332 | reverse complement strand
GCTAAAGCGGGCAGGGAGGTTAAATTGAAAAAATATCAGGTTGCGGTTTTGTTCGGGGGGTGTTCCCCGGAATACGGCGTTTCGCTGCAGTCGGCATACGCCGTAGTGGAAAATATGGATAAGGAACGGTTTGTGCCCGTTATGGTGGGAATTTCCCGGGAAGGAAGCTGGTACTGCTTCCGGGGGGAGCCCCAAAAAATCAAGGAGGATCTTTGGTGCAACAGGGAGGACTGTGTACCGGCCATGCTGTCCCCGAACCGTGGCAGCCATCGGCTGCTTTTGCTGGGGGAAGACGGCGTGGAGTTTCTTGCGGTCGATATTGTGTTTCCGGTGCTGCACGGGAAAAACGGAGAGGACGGTACGGTGCAGGGACTGGCAGAGTTGGCGGGTATTCCGCTGGCAGGCTGTAATACGCTTTCCTGCGCCTTGTGTATGGATAAAGACCGCGCCCACAGGCTGGCGCAGGCGGCCGGGGTGCGCGTCCCCAAAGGAATGACTTTTTTGCGTGGGTTTGACCGGCAGGAATTGTCTGCATTTGCAAATGCCGTCGGATATCCGGTGTTTGTGAAGCCTGTGCGGGCGGGCTCTTCTTTCGGGGTCACAAAAGTGGAGGAGGAGGGACAGCTTGCGCAGGCCGTTTTACGGGCGTTTGCCTATGACGGGGAAGTGATTGTGGAGGAGGCTGTCGAAGGGATCGAGGTGGGCTGCGCGGTTTTGGGAACCGGGGAACTGATAACCGGACAGGTGGACGAGGTGGAACTTGCGGGCGGCTTTTTTGATTTTACGGAAAAATATACGCTGCAGACCTCCGCCATCCATGTTCCGGCGCGGATCGACAGGCAAAAGGCGGAGGAAATCAAAGAAACGGCGAAGGTGATTTACCGGGCGCTGGGCTGCAGCGTGTTTGCCCGGGTGGATATGTTTTTGACGCCCGCAGGGGAAGTGGTTTTTAACGAGGTCAACACGATTCCGGGATTTACAAAGCACAGCCGTTATCCCGGTATGATGCGCGCGGCCCATATTACGTTTACGCAGCTTTTGACAAGGATACTGGAACTGGCACTGGAAGGGGGCGCTTCGGAATGAAAATGAGACAATGGCTTACCGACTATTCCAAAGGGGATAACCTGTGGCTGTATTGGAAGGTGTTCCGGGCAAGGGAGTCGGCAAAAGGCAGGCTGGTTTCGGATGTCCTCAATCTTTTGTGCAGCAGAATGGCCCATAAGCACGGGGGGTATATCGGAAAAGGGGCGGTGGTGGAGGAAATTCCCTGCCTGCCGCACGGCCTGCACGGCGTTTACATTTCCCGGTTTGCGAAAATCGGGAAAAATTGCCGTATTTATCAAAACGTCACAATCGGGGAGAGCAACCGCAAAGCGCCGCAGATCGGGGACGGCTGCCTGATCGGAGCAGGCAGCATTTTGCTGGGGGATATCCGGATTGGGGACAGGGCAAAAATCGGCGCGGGGGCAGTGGTGTGCAGGGATGTTTTGGCGGATGCCACCGTTGTGGCCGGCGCATGCCGCCCGGTGGGGCAGATGCGGGAAGAGGAGATACGGATATGACAGGAGACGGAACAGCGCATGCGGGACGTGCCTGGATTGAATTGGACCGCAAGGCGCTTCTGGAAAACGTGCGTACCATAAGGGCGATGCTGCCCCAAAGCTGCAGCCTTATGCCTGCCGTCAAGGCAAACGCCTACGGGCATGGCAGCGATTTAATTGCGGGGGAATTGCAGAAGGCGGGCGTGCAGGCATTTTGCGTGGCTTGCGCAGCGGAAGGCGTAGGGCTGCGCCGCTGCGGAATTTTGGGGGAAATCCTGATATTGGGCTATACGGATGAAAAAGAGTTTGGAACGCTTGCGCGTTGGCGGCTGTCCCAGACGGTGCTGGATTTTTCTTATGCAAAAAGGCTCAACCGCTACGGTAAAAAGCTGCATGTGCATGTGGGAGTGGATACCGGTATGCACCGGCTGGGGATTGGAAGCGGGAACCCGGAAGAAATTCTGGAGGTTCTGGGAATGGAAAATCTGCAGGCGGACGGCCTCTTCACCCATCTTTGCGCGGCGGATTCGGACAGCGCAGAGGACCGGACGTTTACAAGAAAACAGGCGGAAGCCTTTTACCGGCTGGCCGGCGAGATCAGAAAACGCAGGGGAAGCTGCCCGAAGCTGCATCTTTTGTCCAGCTACGGGATTTTCGGATATCGGGAATACGCGGAAGATTATGTGCGGCCCGGCATTGCGCTTTACGGGGTTTGGAGCAGGGGGGAAGACCAAAAAGGCAGGAAAAGTCTGTGTCCGGTACTTTCCCTGAAAGCCCGGGTGGCTTGTGTGAAAAGCCTGCATGCGGGGGAGACGGCGGGCTATGGCAGGGCATTTTTGGCGGACGGCGAGAGAAAAATCGCGGTGCTGTCCATCGGCTACGCGGACGGCGTTCCCCGCTGTCTTGCGGACGGAGGGGGCAGCGTGCTTTTGGCAGGAAAAAAGGCGCCCGTCGTGGGTCGGATCTGTATGGATCAGATGCTGGTGGATGTGAGCGGTATCGACGGGGTGAAGAGTGGGGACACAGCGGTGCTGATCGGAAGATCCCAGGCGGAAGAGATCACGGCGACGGAAATGGCGGGGCAGTGCAATACCATCAGCAACGAAATCCTGAGCCGTCTGGGGAGCCGTCTCGCACGGATTGTCGTATAGGAAAAAGGATGCAACTCAGGTCCTGTTTTTGTGCAAATAGCGTTATTTTTGCGGATGCATTCTGTTGTTATGATTATCCTGAGAGGGAAACGGACAACGGTGATTTGCGCGGTCGGCGCAGGTCATTTTGGAAGGACAGAATGCCCGGCAGGGCGGGCGGAATGAGAGGAAACATGAAAATCACCAATTGTAAGGTCAATCATTTGTCAAATCCGCTGGGATATGAGATGGACGGGCTGCGTTTTTCCTGGCAGGCCGAAGAGGCGGAGGGGAAAAAGCAGAAGGAGGCAAGGCTGCGGATCTGGCAGGACGACGACAGGATGCGTCCCTTGCAGGATGCGCCGGTGTGGGACAGCGGATGGACAGATCTGGACTGCAGGGGTACAAAGGCGGATCTTGTGCCGGCGGCGCATACCCGTTACCGTTGGACGATAAGCGTGCGTTCCGACGCGGGAGAAGAGGCAGTCAGCGATGAAAACCGGTTTGAGACCGGCAAGGGGAAGGAAGCCTGGACGGCCAAATGGATTGGCTGTGCCCCAAACGGGACAAGGCATCCCGTTTTTGCAAAGCAGGTTGCACCGTCCAAACGGGTGGCGGCGGCGCGGCTTTATATTTGCGGCCTCGGACTGTATGAAGCATATTTTGACGGGGAGAGAATCGGGGATGAATGGCTGACACCTTATTGTAACAATTATAACGAATGGGTACAATACCAGACTTTTGATGTGACCGGGCAGCTGCAAAAGGCGGGGACGCTGTCGGTCATGTTGGGGAACGGCTGGTACAAGGGGCGTTTCGGTTTTGCGGATGCGGACGGGCTTCCCTATTACGGGAAAGACTTTAAACTGATTGCGGAACTGCGTCTGGTTTATGAGGACGGCAGCAGGGAAATTGTGGGTACGGATGAAAGCTGGCAGGTGGCTTACAGTACTATCGTTTTTTCCAATATTTATGACGGGGAAAAGGCAGATGACACACTGGAGGAGACACCGGCACGGCGGGCCGTACTGACGCAGCCCCCGCAGGGGGTTTTGACCGGGAGAAGAAGCCTTCCCGTGCGCATACAGGAACAAATGCCTGCGGCTAAACTGCTGCACACTCCGGCAGGGGAAACCGTGGTGGATTTGGGACAGAATATTACGGGGAGTTTCCGGCTACGCGTGCATGAACCCAAGGGAACCAAAATCCGTATTCAGGTGGGGGAGGTACTGCAGAAGGGGAACTTTTACCGGGACAATTTAAGGTCTGCACTGGCGGAATATATTTATATTTCCGATGGAAAAGAGCATGTGATTGGCCCGCATTTTACTTTTTACGGATACCGGTATGCAAAGGTGGAGGGAGTTTGCGAACTGCGGGCCGAGGATTTTACGGGATTGGCGATGTATTCCGATTTGCAGCGGACGGGAACTTTGCAGACGGGAAACGGTTTGGTAAACCGTCTGATTCTGAATACCGAGTGGGGACAAAAGGATAACTTCCTGGATGTGCCCACGGACTGCCCCCAGCGGGACGAGCGCATGGGCTGGACGGGGGATGCGGAAGTGTTTTCCCCGACGGCATGCTATCAGATGGACAGTTACGCCTTTTTTGCAAAATATTTGTATGATATGGCCACGGAGCAGAAAAATCTGGAGGGAGCGGCTCCCAACGTGGTTCCTTCCTTCGGATATACGGATATCGCCTGCGCCTGGGGGGACGCGGCGTGCATTATACCGTGGAATTTATACCGTTTTTACGGCGATACCGATATTTTGGAAGCGCGGTTTGGCAGCATGAAAAGCTGGGTGGATCACATCACGAAGCTGGAGGAGAACGGACACGGCTGGCGTGATCACGCCCATTACGGGGACTGGCTGGCGCTGGACGGTATCGGCGGAATCGACGGGGTGATGGGAGGCACGGAGGAAGGCTTTATCGCACTGGTATATCTGCGCTACAGCGCACAGCTGGTGGCCAAGGCGGCGGCCGTTTTAGGGAAAAAGGAAGAAGAAGAGCAGTATACGGCGCTGGCGGAACGGATGCTGGACATCATCCGGCATGACTATTATACGCCCTCCGGGCGGTGCTGTATTGACACGCAGACGGCGCACCTTTTGAGTTTACGCCACGGGTTGACGGTGGACAGGGAGTGGACGGCCAAACGGCTTGTCAAAAAGTTTGCGGATAATGGCGGGAAGCTGCAGACCGGGTTTGTGGGCACGCCGATTCTCGGGGAAGAACTGTCAAAGGCGGGGCATGCGGATTTGGCGTACGATCTTTTGCTGAACGAAGAATATCCCGGATGGCTTTATGAGGTAAAGCTGGGGGCGACCACGATTTGGGAGCGCTGGAACAGTCTGCTGCCGGACGGCTCCGTCTCCTCCATAGGGATGAACAGTTTTAACCATTATGCGTACGGTTCCATTGTGGAATGGCTGTATGCTTATGCTGCGGGAATCAGGCAGGAAGAGGGGGATGTGGGATTTTCCAGGGCGCTGCTTGCGCCTGTTCCGGATGTGCGGCTGGGATCGGTGGAAGCTTCCTACCGCTCGGCCAGCGGTTTGTGGAAGTCGGCCTGGAAGATGACGGACGAAAACCATATAGAGGTTTGTGTGGAGGTTCCTTTCGGCTGTACCGCAAGGCTGGTTTTGCCCGGTGCGTCCGGGGGGGTATTTGCGGATACCCAAAATCCCATGTTTGCAAAAGTGGAGGACGGTGTCTGCCATCTGGAAGCGGGGCGCTACAGCGTGGCTTATTCCCTGTAACGGCCGGGGGATGTAAGGTCCGTCCGTGCCTCCCCCGCCGTCTGCTCCCCGGTTTGGCCCAAGCCCTTCCCCACCCCGTGGAAAGTAATGCTGCAAAATTGATTTTAGTGAACAAGAAAAAACCCCAATTGCGAAAGTGCATAAATTGAAGTATAATATATATTGAAATTTTATGTCCTTGCCTATAGAACGAAATGGGGGCTGCTTATGAACGATGACAGATTTGAACGTACGATTGAAGAACTCGAACAACACGCTTGTAAATGGTGGCCGCGTGAAGTCCGGGAAGAAGCACAAAAGGTTAGCATATTGCATACCCTGCTCTATAGCCAGGAACGCTTTATTTCTATCCTGAAACTGGCGGACAAACATAACGCAAATAATCTTTTCGATTTACTGGATGCCTCAAATTTTGCGTATCATCTTTTCCTGAAGCATTTGGTCGTTCTCACGGACTTTGGAAGTGAGCCGTTACAGCGCGTCAACAAAGATTTTGAAAGTATTTTCCCGGACGGAAAAATGGATTATGATGTCGGGATGGGCATATGCAGCTATGCGTTTCAAGTGTTGCCCGTAGGGGGCGTATTGAACAACAAGCGCATGAAAATTGATACTGTTGAAAACTTAACCGCAGAATGCAGTAATAAGGGTCTATGCAAAGACATCATTATGCTTCTCATGTACGGTGCTGCGGCAATGGCTCCGAGTACAAAGGCGGTTTTATTTAAGTGTACCACCTTTGAGTACATGGGAGACGATACAGGCGTAGAAGATTTCGTGCGGAAGAACTATATTCGGGTCAGCAGTATAATCAGGGGGAAAACGGCAACAGATTTAGGAAATGTGGCCCAGCAGTATGTTGTTGCTTACCTTGCAAGTGCTTTAGGAGATAACTACAATGTCAGAAGCAATGGTACTGTCCCCGGCGTAACGCAAAACGATGGTACTACGCTGACAACCTTCGACGTTGTTGTGGATCGAAAAAACGATGTAAGTCGGCATAAGAAGTTTGTTGCTATTGAGGTTACATTCCAGGAAACTACCAACAGCACAATTGAAAGAAAAAGTGGGCAGGCACGGGATAGGTTTGAGAAAATAGCAAGCACCCGAAATTACATCGCTTACATTATTGATGGTGCCGGAAATTTTTCAAGGCGGGCAGCAGTCCGTGTGCTGTGCGAAAATAGCCATTGTACTGTGGCATATACCCCGGAAGAATTCGGTCTTCTTTTGGAGTTTATCAAGGAGAAGATTGGATGATAAAATATGTAGATTTATTTGCTGGTGTTGGTGGTATACGCTTGGGTGTTTCGCAAGCATTAGCAAAAGCAGGTATAGATTCAAAATGTGTCCTTTCCAGTGAGATTGACGAAAGAGCCTGTGAAACATACAAATTGAATTTTGGAGAACAGCCGCAAGGCGATGTCAGGGAAATAACTGAAATTGAGCCATTCGATTTTTTGCTTGCAGGTTTTCCATGTCAGCCTTTTTCCTATGCCGGAAAGCGACGCGGATTTGGTGACACCCGCGGAACATTGTTTTTTGAAATAGAACGGATTTTGGGAAAGTACTGCCCAAAGGCTTTCCTTCTTGAGAATGTACGCGGATTGAAAACCCACGACGGTGGACGTACATTTGATACGATTATGCAAAAATTGCACGATTTAGGATACGGAACGGCCGAACTTATATTAAACAGTTCGGATTTTGGTGTACCGCAAAATCGAGTAAGACTTTATATCTTGGGGTTGTATGGTTCGATACCTTCCATGAGCCTAATGACAAATTTGGGTCCGTCTGATTCCCATAAATACAAAAGCCTGTATCAGCAGCTGAATCTTTTTGGTTCCACTTACCAAGCCATGTGTACAGTGGGTGATATATTAGAATCATCTGTTTCGGAGAAATATTATTGCAGCCCTGAATTTGTCGAACAGCTGCATTCTGTGATGGGAAACGATTTATCAAAGCTCCATGGTTACAGATTAATCGATTATCGTGGTGGGCAGTCGCTTCATTCCTGGGAATTAGGCCGTAAAGGAAAATGTACCCCATCTGAAATTAAATTTATGAATCTGCTGATACAAAATCGCAGAAAGCATGATTTTGGTACACAGCAAGATGGAAAAATGCTTACGATAGAACAGATTAGAACATTTTACTGCGAAGATAATATTCTGGAAGTAATAGCTTCACTGAAAGAAAAAGGATATCTAAAAGAAAAAGATGGGAGATTCAATCCTGTCTGTGGTAATATGTCGTTTGAGGTTTTTAAATTTTTAGATCCTGATAGCATTTCTATAACATTGACTTCATCAGATGCAAATCGGTTGGGTGTAATTCAAAATAATTTGCCACGACGGATTACGCCTCGTGAATGCGCCCGCTTGCAAGGATTTCCGGATACTTTTATTATCAATCCGGAAGATCGTTTTGCTTATAAACAATTTGGAAATTCTGTTTCTGTCCCTGTAATCGAAGCGGTTGTATACGATTTTTTGACGCAAAATTTTGATGCATTAGGTTGGGAAGAGAGTCACCCCAAATTAGCGGTATCTTTTGGTTGATTTTTCATTTTCAAATGCAATACGCAAGATGGCTAAATCTTTTGGGAACAAGGGGGTTAATCGTCTTTCATTCCATGAGTACTATAATTGCCCTTATGTACCCCGCAATCAGAATATTGGGTGCGGCCCCGGTATTCTGGCTGGCAGCACTCTGGATATTGCCTCCGGAAAAAGCCTGTCCGCACATCCTATTCTGTCCGGTACGCGTGCCTGCCTCCCTTAAGTTACTGCCATTGGGGGCTGAACTGTTGTTACTTTTC
>DERU01000224.1:7359-7480 GCA_002361095.1 Lachnospiraceae bacterium UBA3332 | reverse complement strand
TATTCTTATGTCAATAGATAAATATGAAGCCCTCAACCAAGAGAGAAAAATACAGAAGATGAAAAAGAGAGTCGCCGCTTATTGCCGTGTTTCCACAGACAATGAAGACCAAGCCAATTCT
>DERU01000224.1:5838-6994 GCA_002361095.1 Lachnospiraceae bacterium UBA3332 | reverse complement strand
CGAGCGTAATCCCGATTGGGAACTCTATGAGATTTTTGCAGATGTGTAGAATCAAACTTTAATACAATTTAATGCGGTGTAATGTTTTGAAATACTGTAAATGAGGCTTGTGGAATGGTGAAAACCATTTCTCCAAACCTTATTTTTGTGTGGATTTGCAGGGATTGGCTTTTGCTGTTCGGCAGGGGTGTACGGAATCTGTACACCTCTGCCAAGGCAGACATACACCCTTTGGGGGCAATGGATTACATCTATGACCAGATCCCGGTGGGGGTAGCGTTTATAATGTCGGTCATGCGGTTTGTTTCAGGCCGTCCTAAGCAGGCGCCGCCGCGCCTCCCGCACCAACCCCGCCCCCACTCCCCGGTTTGGCCAGCCCTTCTCCGCCCCGTGAAAAAGAACGCCGGATTGGGAGGAAGGACAGAAAAATGATTTATAACCTATTGACAAAAGCAAGATATAAGAGGTATACTTAAACCTGAGTTAGCGGCTGCTAACAAGAAAGCAGCCGCTTTCATTAAAAACATATGTTAGTTTATACTAACCTATGTTTGATAGGGAAACGGAGAAACATTTATGGTAAGGATTACAGCGGGTATAGATGGCATGGACTGTGGGGTATGGCGCAGTATTTCGTGCAAGAGTCGGTGATGGGATCGTAAATCATAAACTGATAACAGAACAATTTATATGGAATTAAGGTGATGAAAACACCGGCAGCAAAGAAGAATGGAGGAACCCTAAGATGGAAACATGGCAAGATATGCTTTGTGTATTTGCGGTTGCTGCTTTCATGCTTGCATTTTGTTCCGGCATAAAGGCTGTTTGCCGGAAAATACTGAAACGGGGTAAAGAGTATGATGATTAATAAAAGGCTGATTGGGACAGTCGGGGAAAGTAAAAAGTACATAGTGGGGAATGTAGCGGCACAGTGGATTTCACTTGCCGCAAATATCGCCATGATGACAGCGCTGACAAGCCTGCTTGCCTCGCTTTTTATGAAAACGGTGAACACGGGCAGTATGCTCCGGACTGCGGCAGCAGCGGCGATTGCAGTTGCAGTCCGGTTCTTTTGCGCAGTCACCGCGAGCCGCATGAGTTTTCTTTCGTCAAAGACAGTCAAAAAGACACTGCGGGAAAAAATATATCAAAAGCT
>DERU01000224.1:0-5543 GCA_002361095.1 Lachnospiraceae bacterium UBA3332 | reverse complement strand
GGGAAAAAATATATCAAAAGCTCCTGCGTCTTGGAGCGTCATATAAAGAGCAGGTAAAAACCTCAGAGGTGGTGCAGATAGCCGTGGAGGGGATAGACCAGCTGGAAACGTATTTCGGCGCCTATCTGCCCCAGTTTTTTTATGCTTGTCTCGCACCGCTTACGTTATTTGCGTATCTGTGCTTCGTGAATGTGCCCTCCGCCATTGTGCTGCTCGTCTGTGTACCGCTGATCCCTGCGGCGATAGCGGCGGTGCAGACATGGGCGAAAAAGCTGCTATCAAAATATTGGGGACAGTACACTGCCCTTGGAGACACGTTCCTGGAAAACCTGCAGGGGCTTACCACCTTAAAAATATATCAGGCAGACGGATACAAGAATGAGGAAATGAACAGGGAAGCCGAAAAATTCCGCAGGATCACGATGAAAGTACTGACTATGCAGTTAAATTCCATCACGATCATGGATCTGATTGCCTACGGCGGCGCGGCCCTGGGAATGATTATGGCGGCGGCCCAGTACCGGGCAGGGCACGTTAGTCTGGCAGGATGCCTGCTGATTATTCTTTTGTCCGCCGATTTCTTTATCCCGATGCGGCAGCTCGGTTCGTTCTTCCATATTGCCATGAACGGCATGGCGGCAAGCGATAAAATATTCCGCCTGCTGGATCTGCCGGAAAAGCCGGAAAAGACAGCGGTCTGTCCGGATGGGGATATTGTATGTGAAAGTCTTACATTTTCCTATGAAGCCGACAGGGAGGCCCTGCATGGCGTCAATCTTGTTTTCCCCAAGGGATCGTTTACTTCGATTGTCGGTGAGAGCGGCTGTGGGAAGTCTACGGTTGCCGCTGTTTTAATGGGACGGAATAAGGGATATGCGGGCTCTGTCAGAATCGGGGATGCAGAACTTTGTGAACTCAGTGAGGACAGCCTGATGCGGCAGATTACCTATGTGAGCCATCAAAGCTATCTCTTTAAAGGAACGGTGCGGGAGAATCTGCGGATGGGGAAGCCGGACGCAGAAGACGGCGAACTGTGGGCGGTTCTTGAACGTGTGAATCTTGCGGCTTTCCTGGAAGGGGAACAGGGGCTTGATACTGGAATTTCCGAAAAAGGCGGAAATCTTTCGGGCGGCCAGTGCCAGAGGCTTGCGCTGGGGAGAGCGCTGCTGCACGACAGCCCCGTATATATCTTTGACGAGGCTACAAGCAATATAGATGCAGAGAGCGAGAACGATATTGTGCGGGAAATACACAGGCTTGCCGGGACAAAGACAGTCATCCTCATTTCCCACAGGCTTGCCAATGTAACGGCTTCCGACAGAATTTATGTTATGGAAAACGGGGCGGTTACGGAAAGCGGAACACAGGAAGAACTTTTGAAGACAGGAGGTATGTATTCTTCCCTGTGGAATGCACAGCAGTCCCTCGAAAACTATGGAAAGGATGGTAGCGTGGCATGAAAAAAAGGAACGGGTTTACGGTAATGGGCCGGCTCATCGGGCTTGTCAGGCCCTTGACGGGCTATATGCTGCTTGCAGTCCTGATGGGGCTTGTGGGGAATCTGTGCGCGAGTTTTATCACGATTTTCGGAGGGTATGCAGTTTTGAACCTCCTGGGATTTGAAACACGTCTGACTTTAACGGCGGTTTTTGTCTGCGTCATCGTGTTTGCTGTCTTGCGTGCGGGGCTTCGTTACGGGGAACAGGCATGCAACCATTTTATTGCCTTTAAACTGCTGGCGCTGATCAGGGATAAAGTATTTCAGGCTTTGCGTTGGCTTGCCCCTGCAAAGTTAGAGGGCAGGGACAAAGGGGATTTGATTTCCGTCATTACCTCCGATATTGAACTGCTCGAGGTTTTCTATGCCCACACGATTTCCCCGGCTGCCATTGTATTTTTGTTTACAGTGATCATGTGTATTTTTATCGGCAGTTTCCATCTGGCATTGGGCGTTTTGGCTTTGGCGGCGTATCTTACGGTCGGGGTATTCATACCGCTTATTACGTCAAAAGCAAGCGGCGATGACGGAATAAAATTCCGTAATGGTTCGGGAGACTTAAGCGGATTTGTTCTTGACAGCCTGCGCGGACTTTCCGAGATCATACAGTACGGGCAGGGGGAAGAGCGGCTTGTAAAGATGAACGGGAAGACCGATGCACTCTCGGAGACGGAAGAACGTATGAAACGTACCGCCGGAAGAAATACGGCGGTCACAAATACGGTGATCCTTCTGTTTGATTTAAGCCTGCTTTTTGCATCGGCGGCGCTGTACCAAAAAGGTGCGGTGGGATTTGACGGTGTGCTGATCCCGACCATTGCCCTGTTTTCTTCTTTCGGTCCTGCCGTTGCCTTGGCAAACCTGGGAAGCACCCTGCAGAATACCTTTGCGGCGGGGAACCGTGTGCTTGACATTTTGGAGGAATTGCCCGCCGTGAAGGAAACGGAAGGAAAAGTGCAGACTGTATTTGACGGTGCATCTGCGGAAAACATCAGTTTTTCCTACGGGGCGGAAACCGTACTTGACGGCGTGTCCTTGCAAATCCCGAAAGGGAAAATCATCGGGCTTATCGGGAAGAGCGGCAGCGGGAAGTCCACTCTTCTAAAGCTGTTCATGCGTTTCTGGAACGTGCAGGGAGGAAACGTGAACATTTCAGAAAAGAATATCAATGAGGTCAATACTTCTGATCTGAGGGATATGGAGAGTTTTATGACCCAGGAGACCCATCTGTTCCATGACAGTATTCAAAATAACCTGCGGATTGCGAAGCGGGATGCGACTGACGCGGAAATTGAGGCGGCCTGCCGGAAAGCATCTGTCCATGAGTTTATCATGGGCCTTCCGCAGGGTTACGATACGCCTGTGGGAGAACTGGGGGATACGCTTTCGGGCGGGGAGCGGCAGAGAATGGGGCTTGCAAGGGCGTTTTTGCATAACGCGCCGTTTCTGCTGCTTGACGAGCCTACCAGCAGCCTTGACAGCCTGAACGAAGCAGTCATACTGAAATCCCTGCGGACAGGGCAGGATGGAAAAACGGTGGTATTGGTGTCCCATAGGCAGTCTACCATGAGAATTGCCGATACCGTGTATTCTGTGGAAAGCCTGTCCAGGACAGGCAGACCTTCCTAAGGCGGGGGGATAAGAGAATGGCAAAAAATATCCGGACAAAACGGGAACGGGAAAAAGCGATGGTGTCGGAAATGATTACGTTTTACTGCAGAAAGCGGCATGGAAGGAAATGCGGCCTCTGTCCGGAATGCGCGGCACTCAAAGCTTACGCAAGGCAAAGAAGCGACAAATGCCCGTTTATGGAAACCAAGACCTTCTGCTCCAACTGTAAGGTACACTGCTATAAGCCGGAAATGAGGGAGAGAATCCGTGCAGTCATGCGTTTTTCGGGACCGAGGATGATATTCCATCATCCGGTGGCGGCGGTGCGCCATGTACTGGAAACGAAGAAAGAGAAAAAAAGGATGGAGAGGTGTAATAGGTCCTTAAAAATCCGGGAACAGAAATGGTGAAAGGGAAATAAACGATGGAAAAGATACACATGCATGGTGTACCGGAAACAATGCTGCAGACCTTGTATGCCCGCGCCGCTTATTCAAAGAAGCGAAATGCAAAATTTTGTGATGATAAGGCGGTGGAAATCGTGTCCCACATGGATTACGACTTTTCAATGGCGAAAAAAGACGCCATGATGTCAAAGGGCGTCATAGCGAGGACTGTACTCCTTGACCGTATGGTGGGGGATTTTATCAGGGAAAATCCGAAAGGTACGGTGGTAAACATTGGCTGCGGACTGGACACAAGGGTGTACCGCCTGAAAACACCGCCCTCTGTCCGTTGGTACAATCTTGATCTGCCGGAAACCATAGAAGTGCGCCGCCTTTTTCTTTCGGAGGACGGGCCTGTTTCCATGATTGCGAAATCAGCCATGGACGAAAGCTGGGCAGAAGAGATTAAAGACCCGGAGGGCAGGGTGCTGGTCATTCTGGAAGGGCTCGTCATGTATCTTTGGGAAGAAGATGTGAAAAAGATACTTTCCATCATCGGCCGCAGATTCGGACAGGCGGAGGTCATCATGGAAACCATGAATCCGTGGGTTATAAAAAATATGAAGGAAAAATCCATTGAGGCGACAAAGGCAAGGTTTACCTGGGGCATATGGTCAGGAAAGGAACTGGAGCATATCTCTCCAAAATACACATGGGTGCGTGACGTGAGCCTTGTGGAAGGGATGAAGGCCATCATGCCCGTATATCATCTGTTCGGTTGGATACCTGTGGTGAGGAATATTTCCAATAAACTGGTGGTGTTGAGAAAGGGGTAAAACGATGGGATTCTTCGTACCGAAGATTAAGGTCATTCTTCACGGAGCCGGAAACGGAATATAAGTTTGTTGTAGATGAGGCAAAGAAGTTGGAACGCATATTGCAGAAAAGCGTAACATTCCATTCATCCCTTGACCGTCTGGATAGTTGGAACGGGGCAAAGTACAGATTGCTTTTCGTAGTTGGATATGGTATAATTTTTCCCGGTGCAAACCGATAAATCGGTAGCTTATAGGTATGAAAGGAATAACAACAAATGAAAAATAATATTAAATTATTTCAAAAAGCATTTTCGTTAAAATTTCCCCTGTCTGCCATTGAGCGGAAAACTATCGTTTTACTGACTGTCTTTATACTGCTATTAACCTGTACCATAACAGGATGCGGAAGTAACAGCCCGCAACAGTCAATACTTCCTGTTACAGAACCAATCCAAACGGAAAATCCTGCACAGGAAGAACTGGCACAGGCAGCCCAAAACCAGTCTGTGCCAGAACAACCAGACTTGGAACAGCCTTCACAGGTTGAGGCCAACCAATCCCAATTTTCCCCCAGCCTCGAGCCTGTCCCCGAAAAAGTGGAACCTGAATCTGAAGCTGAAACTCCAGCCCCATCCCCAGATGTATCCTCTGCTTCCCCTTCCTATTTGGGCACATGGCAGATAACTTCATCAACTTCTGGTGCCTACAGTGCCATGTCAGAGGAAGAGTGCTCCGGGCTGGTGGGAACCCGTTTTGAATATTTTAATGATTATGCCATATATGATGACCAGCACCGTCTGGATTCCCCCCAATATTTCGAAAGCACTCTGACCGCAGATGATTTTTCATCCATCTATAAAGGCAATAGTCTGGAAACGCTGGGAATTTTCAAAGATTCCATTCAGGTAGTGGCCATAGAAAATGCAAGCGGCATCGGTGATACTTTTTATATAAAGGACGAAAACACTCTGATTATTCCATGGGATGGTGTATTTTTTGAATTGCAAAGAATCAGTTCCGACAGCTGATTCCGCCGTGCATAGGTTCCCCAAAAAAGGCTGGCAAATGAAAGTCCCAAATAGGGCGGCGGTGACAGGTGTTGACTATCCCGTCGCCCTGCGCGTTATCGTTCCATATCCTGCGCCCTGCGGGGTTGTTGCTCCCGCTGTTCCTGCCGCAAGACACTGTAAACGCTCTTTCTGATTTTCTCGGCTTCTTCCCTTTGTTCTT
>DERU01000231.1 GCA_002361095.1 Lachnospiraceae bacterium UBA3332 | reverse complement strand
AAAGCTTACAAGAGCCATATCTTAACTAAGAAATCCCCGAAGAGGAAGAGAAATCTCCGGAAGTCTACGATTACGGATCAGGCCAATGTTAAGAATATGAAGAAAATTTTACCGTATTTATAAGTCGTAAGGAGGATTGGTGAGATGGCAAGAATAAAAGGCGGCATGAATGCCAGAAGAAAACATAATAAAGTATTGAAACTTGCGAAAGGCTACAGGGGTGCGCGCAGCAAACAGTACAGGGTGGCGAAACAGTCCGTGATGCGGGCGCTGGCTACCTCCTATGCGGGACGTAAGCAGAGGAAGCGTCAGATGCGCCAGCTTTGGATCGCGCGTATCAACGCGGCGGCACGTATCAACGGCCTGTCTTATTCCAGGTTTATGTGCGGCCTCAAGCAGGCGGGTGTGGATATAAACAGGAAGATGCTGGCGGAGATGGCCGTGAACGATGCGGAAGGCTTTGCAACGCTGGCGGAACTGGTAAAGAGCAAGATTGCATAAGCGGACAGATGGATACCTATGGCCCCGGAAGGAATTTCCGGGGCTTTTTGTAAAAATACGTTACCGGTCACGGCAGTGAAAGGCGCGTGTCTTTGAAAGGGAGGTTACATGGCGGCAGATAAAAAGCCTTACAGGCAAGGGACGGATAGGAAAATGGGAAATCCAAAAGAACAGGGGAAGGGAACCGTAAAAGATAAGGGAAATGGCGCTGCCGGGACAGGCTGCGTACATTTTAAGAAATGCGGCGGCTGCAAATATCTGCACATGTCCTATGAGCAGCAGTTGGCGTTAAAAAGAAAGCAAGTGCGGGAATTGTTGGAGAAGCACGGAAAAGTAAAGCCGATAATCGGAATGGAGAACCCATATTTTTACCGGCACAAGGTGCATGCGGTTTTTGGGCTGGATGGGCAAAAGAAACCTGTCAGCGGTGTATATGAGGAGAAGAGCCACGTCGTCCTGCCGGTGCAGTCCTGTCTGATTGAGGATAAAAAGGCGGATGCCATCGTTGCGACGATCCGCAGCATGCTCAAGTCCTTTAGGATTAAGGTATATGACGAGGATTCCGGATATGGACTGCTGCGCTACGTGCTGATTCGCAAGGGCTGTTTTACGGGGCAGATCATGGTGGTGCTGGTGACGGCGGATCCGGTGTTTCCTTCCAAGAGAAATTTTGTGGATGCGCTGCGGAAGGTGCATCCGGAAATTACTACGGTGGTGCAAAACGTCAATACCCGCACGGACAGCATGATTTTGGGCGACAGATATCAGGTGCTTTACGGGAAAGGGTATATCGAGGATGTGCTGTGCGGCTGCAGGTTTAAAATTTCCCCGGCATCCTTTTTTCAGGTCAATCCCATACAGGCACAAAAGCTGTACGAGAAGGCGATTGCATTGGCGCAGCTTACGCCGAAGGATACGGTGGTGGATGCCTATTGCGGTACGGGAACCATCGGACTTTTGGCGGCAAAAGAAGCGGGAAAGGTGATTGGTGTGGAAGAGAACCCGGATGCGGTGCGGGACGCCATTTTTAACGCAAAACAAAACGGTTTGAAAAATATACGTTTCTGCCGGGCGGACGCCGGGGAGTTTTTGCGGGATTGTGCGCAGGACGGCGCTTCCGTGGACGTCCTGTTTATGGATCCGCCGAGGGCAGGTAGCAGCGTGGCGTTTTTGGATGCGGCGGCACAGCTTGGGCCCAGACGGATTGTGTATGTGTCCTGCAATCCGGCGACGCTGGAGAGGGATGTGTGTGTACTGGAAAAGGCAGGGTATCGGATGGGGGAAGTGCATCCGGTGGATCTGTTTCCCTGGACGGAAGGGATTGAGGCTGTGTGCTGCTTAAGCCGCATAAAATAAGGGCTTCCGGAAAAAGGGGGCGTGAGACGGATAAGCGGCGACAACCAAAGGCACATGTGGCGCGCTGCGCTACATGTTTGATGCCCCGCTGCTGCTTGCGGCGGGGATTTTTGATTCTTCTGTACGAATCAGATTGCTTACATACGGACGTGCGCCGGAAAGCACTTCGTCATAGAAGTTTTGCTTCCAGTCGATATAGTGTACGCTGTCTTCTAATTCTCTAATAGAAACGAGCAGTGCCTCACGCTTTTTCGTCAGCATTTCTTTACGCTGCACAATGGTGGATTCTCCCTGTAAGCAAAGTTCCAGATACTCCTTCATTTCCAGAATACTCATGCCACATTTCTTTAAGCAGGTGAGGTCTTTGATCCATTTCACATCTTTCTCATCGAAAACCCGGCGGTTATTGCCGTCTCTTTTGACATTGGGAACCAATCCCTCATTACAATAATATTTTAAGGTTTGATAGGTCATATCCAGTTCACGGCAGACCTGCATCATCGTATACATGGTGATTGCCTCCTGTGTGTTCACAAAAAATTCATTTGGGTTTCAAGCGAACGCATTATAGCATGATCCCTACAAAATTTCAAGGGAAAGGTCTTAACCGATTTTACGAGATAGGGAGGTTTTTATGGACATGCACACGGAAAAAAGGATTGCAATCCACTACGCAAAAGGCGGGGACACAAAAAATTCATAAGATTTTCTCAAAAAGCTATTGACCGATAGTTACAACCGTAAATTATAATCGGTTACGACAAGCGGTTGGAACAAAAATGGCAGGAGGCATTTTCGATGAACAGATTTACATTTTCTTATCCTACAAGGGTTTATTTTGGGGAAGGAAGCGCTGCACAGGCTTTTGCCGCAGAACTTGGCAAGGTCGGCGAAAACGTGATGCTCGCCTTTGGCGGCAGTTCCGTAAAAAAGAACGGCATTTATGAGGAAATGAAAGCTTTGCTTGAACAGGCGGGCAAAAAAGTGGTGGATTTCGGCCGCATTATGCCGAACCCTACTTATATCAAAGCGCAGGAAGGCGCGGCGCTGGCCCGTAAATATCATGTGGACTTCATACTGGCGGTAGGCGGCGGCAGTGTCATCGACTGCTGCAAGGTGGTTTCCGCGCAGGCCATGCTGGATGAAGATATTTGGAACATGGAGTATGGCAAAGGAAAATTCCCCGCAGCAGGGATTCCGATGGGGGCGGTTGTAACGGCTTCCGGCACGGGCGCGGAAATGAACGCAGGCGCAGTTATTACCTATGAGGAAAAGAAATGGAAGGGTCCGATTGTGGGAACTGCAGCTTCCTTTGCGGTTCTTGACCCGGCATATACCATGACTGTGCCAACCATGCAGGTATTCTCCGGGGCTTTTGACACGCTGAGCCACGCGATGGAAACCTATCTCGGCACTTCCGATGAAGATAATGTATCAGATGATGTGGCCCTGGCAATTATGCGCAACACCGTGGTCAATATGCGCCGCCTGTTGAAAGACATAAATGATTGTCAGGCCCGGAGCAACTTAATGTGGGATTCGGCTATGGCGGAAAATGGGATTTTAAAATGTGGACGGCTGACGGACTTTCAGGTACATCAGATCGAACATCAGCTTGGGGCCTATACCGACTGCAATCATGGGCAGGGCCTTGCGGTGCTCCATCCCACCTATTACCGTCATATCCTGAAGGACGCGCCGGAGAAATTCGCCCGGTTCGCAAAGGTGGTATTCGGTGTGGATACTGCAGAGGCCGGTGTGGACGCCCTGGAAAACTTTATCAAAGAGTGCGGGCTTCCCGCCAATATGAGTCAGCTTAAATCCGCGGTTGAAATCACGCCAAAGGTACTGCGGCAGGTGGCTGATACCTGCAATATTATTCAGTGTAATCCCCGTGAACTTGACCGGGAGGAAATCTATCAGATTCTGGTGGAATGTATGTAAGGAGAAATGACAATGAAACGTAAAATAGGGCTGCTTATGGTATTCGCAATGATTTTTTCCCTTGCCGCCTGTGGGCGGACAGCCACAGATGCGAGTGATGGGGCTGGGTCTGCTGCTGACGAATCGGCACAGGCAAAAAGCGGAGTTGGAACCGAAACACAGGCTGCAGAAGCTGCGGAGGAAAGTGCAGAAATGGCAAAGAGACCGGAGGAAGACGGAAAAACTCTGATTGTATATTTCTCATGGTCTTCCTCCGGGAACACCGAGAAAATGGCATCCTATATTCAGGGGCAGACGAATGGGGACTTGCTTGAAATTGAGCCGTTGCATCCGTATCCTGCCGATTATGAGGAATGTACGGATGTTGCTTTGGTGGAGCGTGATGAAAATGCCCGTCCGGAAATTGCCAATCTGCCGGATTCCGTTGAAGAATATGACGCGATCTTTATCGGTTATCCCATTTGGTGGCATACGGCACCGATGATTATCGGGACATTTTTGGAGAATTACGATCTTTCCGGCGTCAGCGTTTATCCGTTCACGCAGTCCGCATCCATGGATGTCTCACAGTTTGAAAATTCCATGGATTTTGTGCGGGAAAGTGCTGCCGGAGCGGATGTCCATGACGGTCTGTTTACAGAGGCATCTGATACGGAAGGTATCCTTGCCTATCTGACGGAGAATGGATTTACAGAATAAAGGAGGATATTATGGAACGGCCATATACTATTTGTCATATCTTAAGCGCGCTGGACGGGAAAATAACAGGGGCGTTCATGGGAACAAAAGCGGCGCAGACCGTAAGCGGGGAATATGCCCGTATTCGTTCAGAATATCGGGCGGATGCGTGGCTTTATGGAACGGTGACAACGAAAGAATTTACACAGGGGCGGCAGCCGGAACTGGATTCTGTGGCAGAGGTTTTTGACGGTGACTTTGTGGCAGAAAATGATGCGGCACTTTACTATGTCTCTGTAGACACACAGGGAGAAATCGGATGGGAGTCCGGTACATTCCGAAAAGCCGGAAGGCCGGACGCCCATGTGATCGAAGTACTGACCGGATGCACGGCGCCGGCTTACCGGGCCTTTCTTCGCAAACGGGGAGTGTCTTATATTTTAGCCGGATCCGAAATGTTGGACTGCAAGCTCGCTGCAGAGAAGCTGTACCGGTTATTTGGAATCGACACGTTACTGATCTGCGGCGGAGGCACAATGAATTGGACATTTTTGCAGCAGGGTGCAGTGGATGAAGTAAGCCTTTTGATTGCTCCGGCTGCGGACGGAAATCCGGATTCCGTAACGGTGTTTGAAAAGTCGGCTTTGCTTCCTCCCGGAGAACCCGTCTCGTTTCATCTGAAGAATATGGAACGGTTGAAAGGTGACGGAATCCGGCTGGTATATACGGTGAGCGGCAAATAGCAGGAGGCGGATATGGGAAAAGGGATATGTCTTATATCCGGTATGCTTATGCTTTTGTCATTGCCGGCAGCCGGATGTGCCGGCAACCAGGGGGGTTTGGTACTGTCAGAAATGCGGGCCGGTCCTGCAGGCCAAGAGGAGACGGAGACAGCGCCCGCACCGGCTGCGGATAACACTTCCACATTGGAGACGTTCATTTACGAATATGAAATAAGGGAATTGTATGCAAGGCGGGATGAAAACCAAATTTACGGACTGCTTTACATTCCGGAGAATGCAGGAGGAAAAATGCCGGCGGTTATTTTTTCCCATGGATTTGGGGGGAATTATCAGGTTGGGGCGCAATACGCAAAAATACTTGCCGGAAAAGGATATGTAGTCTATTGCTTTGATTTCTGCGGAGGAAGTCCGGGAAGCCGGAGCGACGGCTCCACTTTGGATATGTCCATTTTTACGGAACAGGCAGATTTGGAAGCGGTAATCCGTATGATGCAGGAGCAGCCTTTTGTGGACAAAGAAAATATTTTCTTAATGGGAACAAGTCAGGGTGGCGCGGTATCTGCCATTACCGCCGCTGCGAATAAGGAAGAAATCAAAGGTGCAATTCTTCTGTATCCGGCTTTTGTGCTGGTGGACCGCGCAAAAGAACAGTTTGCGGAAGTGGCGGACATTCCGGATACTTACTATTTGATGTGGATGACGGTAGGACGTGCCTATGCGGAACAATTATTGGATTATGACATTTACGAAGCAATCTCAACTTACGACAAAGATGTTCTGCTGATCCATGGAAATGCCGACAGTATTGTTCCCCTCTCTTATTCGGAAAAAGCGGTGGAGGTTTATGATTTAGCACGGTTAGAGGTCCTGCCGGGAGCCGGACACGGATTTTATGGGAGCGACGCAGAACAGGCGGCCACTTGGATACTGGAATATTTGGATGTTCATAAAAAATAGAACGGAGGTATGTGATGACGCACAGAATCATGATGGCCGCCCTGGCTATGTTCTTCCTTTGTTCTTTGACGGCCTGCGGAGCAGCCGGACAACAGGACACAGGGACGGCCGATGTACCTGAAAATAGCAGCTATGAGAGTGTGGAAGGTACGCAAATCAAAATGATTACCGAAAATACAGAGGTGGTTATTACATTAAATGATTCGAGGGCTGCTGCAGATCTGGTGGCAATGCTGCCACTGGAACTAACGCTTATCGAGAGGAACCGTTTTGCAAAAGGTATGACGTTGCCGGAGCGTCTTTCTTCTGTGGAAGCAACAACAAGGGAGTATGAGGTTGGGGATTTTGGCTACTGGAACGCCGGGCCGGACCTTGCAATTTTCTACGATGATATTTACGAACAGACCATTGTAGAGGTGATTCCCTTAGGCCACGCGGAAACAGGAGCCGGGGCAATGGCAAACGAGGCGGGAACGGTACGGTTGGAATTGGCAGAAGAGGAAGGAGCGCGGAAATCCGGAAATGAAACGGGCGGTTGACCGGCTGCGCGGTTACATGGAGTGTCTGCCGTAAGCAAAAGAGACGGATAAAAGCATCTGTTGACATGGATCACAATAAAAAGCAAAGGAGCATAATACTATGAAAAAAATAACAGCCATACTTCTTTCTGTCCTGCTGGTTCTTTCCCTGGCCGCCTGCGGAAATAACAGTCAAAATGCTGTGGGGGATACACCGGCAGAAACAAAGGTCACGGCTTCGGCAACGGAACCCGAAGGGAGCAGCGCAGACAGCACGGCGGAACCCACAGAGGATGAAACAGAAAATTCGGATACAGCGCAGACAGGAATCGGTAATATCCTGATCGCATATTTCTCCGTCATGGAAACGGACGGTGTGGACACCGTGGCCGGTGCAAGCCGCGTGGCAGTGAACGGCGAGGTTCTGGGAAACAACGAGTATATCGCGCAGATTATCCGGCGGGAAACAGGAGGCGACCTGTTTTCCATTGAAACGGTACAGGATTATCCCACAACGCATGCTCCCCTTTTGGAATTTGCCTACAATGAGAAAGCGGACAATGCCAGGCCGGAGCTTGCGACACAGATAGAAAATCCCGACAGCTATGACGTGATTTTTCTTGGATTCCCGAATTGGAACGCCGATCTGCCGATGCCGCTCTATACCTTCCTTGAAGAATATGATTTCAGCGGCAAAACCATTATTCTTTTTACCACCCACGGCGGAAGCGGTTTTTCCAGAACCGTTCAGACGATTTCGGAATTGCAGCCGAACGCAACGGTTATTTCTGACGGGCTTTCTATCTCCCGAAACAGTGTATCAGGGGCAGAAAGTGACGTTGCAGCTTGGGTGAACGGTCTTAATTTGACTGCCGGGTAAGGATAACCGTTAGGGGCCTGCCTGTGGTGTGACAGCCGGGCCCTTACCTGAAATGGGAGGAATGTTTCTGATGAAGGGAAAGTTTATATGTAAAATTGTCATTGATGTGATAATGACAGTATTATTGCTGTTTTTAATGGCGCGGCAGCTCACCGGGGATTCCGCCCATGAATGGCTTGGGGCAGGCATGCTGGTTCTTTGGATCGCCCATCATGTATTGAACCGAAACTGGTACGGCCAGCTTTTCAAGGGGAAATATACGCCCGTGCGTATTTTACAGACGGTGACTGATTTTGCTGTACTGCTTTCCATGTTCGGTTTGATGGTGAGTGGAATCATTCTTTCCAGAGAGGTTTTTGCTTTCCTGCCGGTTTCTGGCGGGATTGCACTGGCAAGGCCGTTACATGTGCTTTGCGCATTTTGGGGATTTGTGCTGATGGCCCTGCATCTCGGCCTGCACTGGCGTATGATTCTCGGCATGGTGCGTAAAGCTGCCGGATCGGTTACTTCCAAATCGCGGCGAATCTTTCTGCGCATGACCGCAGCTTTGGTTGCCGGATATGGCCTTTATGGGTTTCTGAACAATCAATTTCTGTCTTATATGTTTTTGACATCCTCCTTTGTGTTTTTTGATTTTGAAAGACCTGCCCTGCTCTTTTTTAGTTTGCGCGCCATGG
>DERU01000174.1 GCA_002361095.1 Lachnospiraceae bacterium UBA3332 | reverse complement strand
CCATGCCTGCGGATCCTCTGCCGCCGGTTTCCCAGTCCGCGTGCCTGCCTCCCGCCTTAAGCTGCTGCCATTTGGGATGGACGGTTATCACGCTGCCGCCCGTTTCCGGATTTCCTTATTGCACAATGGGACATTCTGGTTTATGATAGAGACAAAGTGCTTTGGGACAGGAAAGGCGTGAATCTGGTATGCTGCCACAGGAATTTACGGAGAGAATGCAGGGGATGCTGCAGGAGGAATATCCCTCCTTTTTACGGTGTTTTACACAGGAAAGGGAGCCGTCTTTGCGGTTGAATCCTTTGAAAGCAAACCGGGAGGTTTTTTTGGAAAAAAGCCCTTTTACGCTGTCGGAAGTGGCGTGGGAGGAGAACGGTTTTTACTATAGCAGGGAGGATACGCCCGGAAAACATGCGTGGCATGAGGCCGGTGTTTATTATATCCAGGAGGCCAGCGCAATGGCGCCCGCCGTTTATCTGGACGCAAAGCCTTCGGAGCGGATATTGGATTTGTGCGCGGCCCCGGGAGGCAAGAGTACCCAGATCGCCGCCGCAATGCGGGGGGAAGGGATTTTGGTCTGCAATGAAATCCATCCGGCCCGCGCCAAGGTTTTGTCCGGAAATGTGGAGCGGATGGGAGTCGCCAATGCGTTGGTGACAAATGAGACGCCAAAACGGCTGGCAGAGCGTTTTTTTGCATATTTTGACCGGATTTTGGTGGATGCTCCCTGCTCCGGGGAGGGGATGTTCCGCAAAAACGAGGAAGCCTGTAAGGAGTGGAGCCTCGAAAACGTACGCATGTGCGCGGCGCGGCAGGATGCCATATTGGATTGTGCGGCGCGGATGCTTGCGCCGGGGGGCCGGCTGGTATATTCCACCTGTACGTTTGCGCCCGAGGAGGATGAGGGAAGTGTCTTACGCTTTTTACACAGGCATCCGGATTTTTGCGTGGAAAAACTCCCGAGACGGGAAGGAATGGACAAGGGACATCCGGAATGGGCAGCGGCAGAACCTGCAGCGGACGGCCTGGAGGATACCATCCGCTTATGGCCCCATAAAAGCCGGGGGGAAGGACATTTCCTGGTCGTCCTGAAAAAAGAAGGGAGTTTGGCGGGAAGCGGAGGGCTGCCGGGCGGCTGCCGTGTGGATAAGAAAATCACACAAAAGGAGTGGGAGGCGTGGGAGCAGTTTGCCGGGGAAAATTTGCGGACGGATTTGGAAGGGGTTTTTCTCAAGTTCGGGGAACAACTGTATCTTACCCCGGAGCTTATGCCGGATTTGCAGGGGATAAAGGTATTGCGGCCGGGGCTGCATTTGGGTACGTGGAAAAAGGACAGGTTTGTGCCTGCCCATGCGCTGGCCCTTTCCCTGGATGAAAGGAAAGTGCGGCGTGTCCATGAACTGGGGGAGAACGCCTGCAGGGAGTGGATGGAGGGCATGGCGCTGCGGGCCGAGGGCGAAAAAGGATGGTATTTGATGACCATAGACGGTTACAGCCTGGGCTGGGGAAAGCTCGCAGGAGGCGTCATGAAAAACCATTACCCCAAGGGTCTGCGCAAAAAAATGCCGTAACATACGCGGCATGGGAGGTTTGGCTGAAAAAAACGGCTTGACAGCCATTTTTCAGCCGGCAATTTGTGTCGCAGGCGACCCAAATTGGAACGCAGATGCGAAATCGCCTGCGCGAATTTCGCATCGCGCTGCCGCAAAATACGCGGCATGGGAGGTGGAAATGAAGGTACGGATAAGGAAAGCCACGGCGGTATTGGCAGTGTGCTTTCTGACGGGGCTGTTTGCCGGCTGTAGAGCGAAAGCGGGGGAAAATATTGCGCAGGGCATGCAGCAGATAGAGCAGATGGATTACGAGGGGGCGCTGCGCAGTTTTGAAGCCGCCACGGTAAATAAAGAAGATATGCAGCTGATCTGCCGGGGGCAGGGGCTTGCTTATATCGGCCTGACGGATTATGAGAGTGCGGCGCAAAGTCTGGAAAGGGCGTTGACCTACAGCGACGCCCGCATTGATCAGCTGGATTTTGACATTAATTACTATTTGGCGACCGCTTACTATAGGGGAGGACAGATCGACCGGGCGGTTGCGGTGTACCAGGCGATTGTGGATCTAAGGCCCAGGGAGAAGGAAGCGTGGTATTTGAAGGGAACGCTGGAACTGGAGCAGGGGAAGGTGGAAGCCGCCAAGGCGGATTTTGAACAGGCAATTGCGGTGGACAAAACGGACTATGATATGCTGATCGATATTTACGTAAGCTGCAGCCGGTACGGGCAGGCACAGCTTGGCGCAGCGTGGCTGCAGGCGGTGCTGGCAGATACATCCCTCAGGCTGTCCGACTATGATAAAGGAAGGATGAGTTTTTATCTGGGAGATTATGAAACGGCCCGGGTGTCGCTGGAAAAAGTCAAGGATGCCAAGGGAACGGGGGCGGTTAAGCTTCTGGGTTTATCTTACGAAAACTTGGGGGATTATAATTACGCGGCCAGTGTGTATTCCACTTATCTGGAAACCAAGCAGGAGGATGCGGAAATTTATAACCAGCTGGGATTGTGCAAGCTGCGGGTGGGGGATTACGAGACTGCCCTCAACGCTTTTCGGTCGGGACTGGCCATGGAGGGGAATGGGATGATGCAGTCGCTTCGTTTTAATGAGATTGTGGCCCTGGAATATTTGGGCCAGTTTGAACAGGCCAAAATCTCCATGCAGCAGTATTTGGCCTTATATCCGGATGATGAAAAGGCGCAGCGGGAAAACATTTTTTTGCAGTCGAGATAGCGGGAAAGGAGGGGCGGGAAAGGGCGCAGGGCAGCCGTTTCCCGGCAAAACGGACATTCATGGGTAAAATAGGAAAGGTAATGACCGGTATGGCCGCAGGGCTTTTGGGCCTCTGGCTGTTTATGGGGGGTACGACGGTATACGCGGCTTTTGGTGACGGTGAAAGACAGGAAATTTCGGAATTTACGGCTGCGATGGTGACGGTTGCGCAGGCAAATGTGCGGTCCGGCCCCGGCAAAACGCAGCCGCTGGTAGGAAAGCTGGAAACCGGACAGGTGGTGAACGCCTGCGGACTGGCCCCAAACGGCTGGATTCAGATTGTATACGGAACCGGACTCGGCTATGTAAGCCCAAAGCTGGTGACACAGATACCGGTGGACGATGCCATGCAGGCGGCGCTTGCGCAGCAGGCGGCCCTGATCCGGCAAATTGCGGTACAGCAGGAGGCTGCGGCGCAGGCACAGGAGGCGCAGCAGCAGGAGGCAGTACGGCAGGAGACGGCGGTGCAGACACAGATGCCTGCGCAACAGGAAGCGGCGGTTTTGCAGGGGCAGCCTGCAGCTTTGCCGGGCGGTAATGTGATTTTTGCAGGGGATTCCCGGACAGGACAGATGGGCAATGCAGTGGGAGGCACGGCGGCTTATCCGGGCGTGGCTTTTGTGGCATGCTTTGGCGGCGGTCACGAATGGCTTTCCACACAGAAAGCCAAAGCGGACATTGACCAATATGTGGCTCCCGGCTCCGTCATTGTGATCAACTACGGCGTGAACGATCTGTCCAAGCACAACGAATATATTGCCACCATTAACCGATATGCCCGGGATTGGCGGGAGAAGGGGGCCGTGGTCTATTTTGCAACCGTGGGTCCTGTGGGGGAAAACGAATACGGCAAACGCAATTGGGCCGTGGAGTATTTTAACAATCAGCTTGTCGGCCGTCTGGATCAAAGCATCGGGCGGATTCCGCTGTATCAGTATTTGGTTATGACCGGGTATACGACTACGGCGGACGGGCTGCATTATACGCCGGACGTCTATGCCAGGATGTTTCAATATCTGATGCAGAGCATCGGGAAAATGTGAGAATATGACCGCAAAGACCTATGATAATATCCGGATTTTGCGTGTAATTTCCTGTCTTGGGGTGTTTGTGTCCCATTTGGCGCCGCGCATGGGGGTAAAAGGTTTTTGGGCGTCTGCGGCAAATTTCGGCGCTTCGGGAGTGTATCTTTTTTTCCTGATCAGCGGCTTTTTGGCCTGCCGTCCGGGACAGGGACGGACGAATAGGGGGACGGAAGGAATTTGGGCTTACTATTGCAGGCGGCTTTTCAGGATTCTTCCGCTGTATTATGCAGTCATTTTCTATTATATGGCGCTGCATGGCCTGCTTTTGCGGGATGTTCCAAACGATCCGGTAGGGCTGTACTGGCTTCGGTATTTTTTCCTGACCAATGCCTGTATTCCGGGACCGGACAATTTCTGGTCCAATATCGGCGCGACATGGACGATCAGCCTGTTTGTCTTTTTTTATCTGTGCGCGCCGCTGTTTGTGCGTCTGATTCGGGGAAGTGTGCGGCGGGCGGCGGTTTTGTATTTGGCGCTGCTTTTGCTGCGTTATGCCTGGGTGGCTTCGGGACTGTCCGCATATATGATGGCGTTTTACTATTTGCATTTTTTTGCGCTTGGGATGCTGGCGGGGGAATTGGCCGCCGCATACCGTCCGGCAGCGGCGGCGGGGCGGCTGCTCCTGTTTGCGGTACTGCTGGGGGCCGCAGGGTATGTATGCGGACTGGAAAACGACTATTTTACCGTCCTCTCCTGGGGGTATGCGGCGGCGCTTCTTTTGACGGGGGCATTTTCGTGGAAGAAAAAAGAGGGATTGGCAGCCCGGCTGACCGGGATATTGGACGAGTATTCCTATGCGATATACCTGATACATGCGGCGGTGGTGGACGGTATCGTGCGGCTGCAGGCGCATGTGCGGCTTTCCGCTGCGGTGGTTTTGGCCATTGGCGTGGGGATGACTGCCGCCGGGGCGTATTTGGCGCACCGGTGGATAGAGGAGCCGGCAAACAGGCTGGGGAAAAAATTGGCGCAGCAGCTGAAACGGGAATGATTTCGGACCTGCAAAAAGATTGGGGGAAAATGAAATGATCGATCAATTAATTGCAAACATCAAAAAAACAAATGCGCCCATTGTGGTGGGCCTGGATCCGATGATGAAGTTTATTCCGGGCCATATCACGAGGGCGGCTTTCGCGGAATATGGGGAGACCCTGCAGGGCGCCGCAGAAGCCATTTGGCAGTACAATAAAGGCATTGTGGACGCCGTCTGCGACCTGATTCCCGCCGTGAAGCCCCAGATCGCCATGTATGAGCAGTTCGGCGTGGAAGGGGTTGCGGTTTTCCGGAAGACGGTGGAATATTGTAAGCACAAAGGGCTGGTGGTGATCGGCGATGTCAAGAGGGGGGATATCGGTTCCACTTCGGAGGCATATGCGGTGGGGCATTTGGGCAGGGTGACGGTGGGAAGCAAATCCTACGCCCCTTTTGACGAGGATTTTGCCACAGTCAATCCTTACCTCGGCTCCGACGGGATAAACCCTTTTATCAAGGTGTGCAGGGAGGAGAAAAAAGGGATTTTTGTGCTGGTGAAGACATCCAATCCCAGCAGCGGGGAAGTGCAGGACCGGATGGTTGACGGCAGGCCGTTGTATGAGATTATGGGAGAGCAGGTAGCCCGGTGGGGAAGCGAATGTATGGGGGAAACCTACAGCGCGGTGGGAGCCGTGGTGGGAGCTACGTACCCCGAGCAGGGAAAAATCCTGCGCAGGATTATGCCAAAAACGTATATCCTTGTGCCCGGATATGGCGCGCAGGGAGGAAAGGGTGCAGATTTGGTGCATTTTTTTAACGACGACGGGCTTGGCGCCATCATCAATTCCTCCCGGGGAATCATAGCGGCCTGGCAGCAGGAAGCCTATGCGCGTTTTGGAGAGGACGGGTATGCCGATGCGTCCAGACAGGCCGTATTGGATATGCGTGAGGATATTGCACGGGCGTTGGCATCCAGATAGGAAGGGTTGTCTGCAGAAAATATTTCGCAATGGTAAAAGTAATGAAACGGCAGTGCAGGTGACAGTGGGGGGTAAATGAGGAACGGTATTATGAAATGGAAAAAATCACGTCAGGGAATCGCTTATGTTTTGCTTCTTTTGGCGGCTATGATTATACTGTTTTACTGGTATACAACGCAAAACAGTAAAAGGATGGTGGAACGCAATAAAAATTATGCGGCCGATTCGGCGCGGCTGACGGCCGTCAAGATCGACGAGGAATTAACCGATGCGTTGAACCGGATCAATACCTATGCCTATTTTATTGGGAAAAGCCTCAGCGAGCCGGTCATTACCGTGGAAATGCTCAAAGAGATGGAAGAGAAAGCGCTGTTTGACGCTTTGATGTTTACCGGTGCGGATGGGCAGGATCTGGCCAGCGACGGGCGGACTGCGGACGTATCCGGACGTGATTTTTACCGGGAAGGGATGAGGGGGGCCGCAGGTATCGACATTATTTTTGACCCTTATATTTTGGATGAGACTATGGCTTGTTTTTATGCGCCGGTTTATTGCGGGAAAGAACTCGTCGGGGTGCTTCGGGGGGTGTATTTGGCGGAAGAGTATTTGCAGAGTATGCTTTCCACGACGTATTTCGGCGAACAGGCGGGGGTATTCCTCTGTACGCCGGACGGAAGGGTGATAGCAAATTCGGATAATCAGGCATACGAAGGGAATTTGATTGATACCCTCAGGGAATCCGGTGTGATAGACAGTGATACGGCAAATGCGGTGCGGGCCGTTTTTGAAAACGGCGGTGCGGGCGCCTTTGTTTGCGATGCCGACAGCAGAACCGATAATATTTGTGTGATGTATCTGCCGGAAAACGAGTATATTCTGGTGCAGACCTTTCCCAAAAACGTCACACAGGGTATGATCCGGGATGAAAATCTGGTCGGGGTTCGTCTGGAGATTATGCTGATCGGTTTGTTTGTACTTTATATCATTGCCCTGCTTTTAAAAGCCGGACAGGAAAAGAAGCTGCTGGAGAAAGAAAACCGGGAGATGGGATATATCATTGACGGCGTAAATACTCTGTTTTCCCGGTTTGTAATGGTAGATTTTGAGACGGATACTTACCGGTATCTGGCGGGAACCAAGGCGGAAGAGGATACGCTTGCGGTCAGCGGAAGATATGAGGATTTGGCGCGGTATTTGTGTTCCATTATGATAGAGGGAAAAGACCGTGAAATATTTGCCAAAATGGTGGACAGGGATTATGTGGTCAAGGCGCTGGCAGACCAGAATGATTTGCGGTTTGAATGCCATGTGATGCGCGACGGCCATGCAGAGTGGGATCATATGAATATGATCTGTCTGGAGAGAAAGGATGGCCGGGCGACCAAAAGTCTGTATATCCGGCAGAATATTACGGAAATCAAGGAAAAGGAACTGCGTATCCAGGCGGAAATGTCGCTGGCAAACCGCAAGGAGAGGCAGTACCGGATTGCAATTACCTCCAACGCCCTGTGTACGTTTGAATTTAACCTGACCAAAGACCGGATTGAACAGAAGATTCTGCGGGTAATGGACGGGAAGGAATTTGAACTGCTGGAAAAATTGGGCCTGCAGGCTCCCTGTAAGGCTTCGGAGTATTTTGAGAACTGGAAACAATATGTATTGGAAGAGTCCCTGGAGGAATACTGCGCTACGGTGGATGCGGGGTACTTAAAAGACCAGTTTGCCCAGGGAATCAAGGAAGTGGATGTGGATTACTGGAGCGACGCGCCCTGGGAAAAGCAGATGTGTATCCGGCAGTCCTTCATTATGACGCGGGATGACGACACCAACGACATCATGGTGATGGTGGTGACCCGGGAGACCACGGAGAGCGTCAAAAGACAGATGGAGCAGACGCAGGCCCTGCAGGATGCGCTGCTGCAGGCGCAGCATGCCAACAAGGCAAAAACCACGTTCCTTTCCAACATGTCCCATGATATACGCACGCCGATGAACGCCATTATCGGCTTTACCACAATCGCGGCCAGCCATATCGATAACCGGGAACAGGTGAAAGAATGTCTGCAGAAGGTGCTCTCTTCCAGCAACCATCTGTTGAGCCTGATTAACGACATTCTGGATATGAGCAGAATTGAGAGCGGGAAGGTGCAGATTAAGGAGCAGGAATGCAATATTTCGGAGATCATGCACAACCTGGTCAATATCATTCAGCCGCAGGTAAAGGCCAAACAGCTGGAACTGTTTATTGATACCTTCGATGTGGTCAATGAGGACGTGATTGCGGACGCCCTGAAGATGAATCAGGTCTTTATCAACCTGATGAGCAATGCGGTGAAATATACGCCTGCAGGCGGAACCGTTTCCTTCCGGATAATGCAAAAGGCAACGTTCCGTCACGGCTATGGCGATTATGTTTTTATCATCAAGGACAATGGGGTCGGGATGTCCGAAGAATTCGTAAAGCATATTTTTGAGCCCTTTGAGCGGGAATCCACGGTGACGCGTTCCGGTATCCAGGGAACCGGGCTTGGGATGGCGATCACGAAAAATATTGTGGAGATGATGAACGGAACCATTTCCGTGGAGAGTCAGGCCGGGAAGGGAAGCACCTTTACGGTGGAACTTTCCCTGAAACTGCAGGATGTGGAGAAGAATGCGGAGCAATTAAAAGAATTGAACGGCCTGCGCGCGCTGGTCGTGGACGATGATTTTAATGTCTGCGACAGTGTGTGTAAGATGATCAAGCAGTTTGGCATGCGTTCCGAGTGGACGACTTCCGGAAGGGAGGCGGTCTACCGGGCAAAGGCGGCGCATGACGAGGGGGAGCCTTACCACACCTACATCGTCGATTGGCAGATGCCTGAGATGAGCGGGGTGGAGACGGCGAGGAAAATCCGCAGCGTGGCCGGAAATGACGCATCCATCATTATCCTGACGGCGTACGATTGGAGCGATATAGAGGAGGAGGCGAAGGAAGCGGGTATTAACGCGTTCTGTGCGAAGCCGCTTTTTATGTCAGACCTGAAAGCCGCGCTGCTTACGGCGAACAATTTGCAGGAGCAGGAGGAGTCGGCAGCCTGGACGCTGGAGGATTTTGGCGGGAAGCGGATTTTGCTGGTGGAGGATATCGAGTTAAACCGTGAGATCGCAGAGGTCATTCTGACGGAGGCCGGTTTTGTGGTGGAATCGGCGCCGGACGGTACAGACGCGGTGGCCATGGTGGAGAATTCTGAGGAATACTATTATGATGCCATTTTGATGGATGTGCAGATGCCGATTATGAACGGGTATGAGGCGACCCGGACCATCCGGAACATGCAGAGGAAGGACGTCAAAGATATGCCGATTATCGCCATGACCGCAAACGCTTTGGAGGAGGATAAGGAAGCGGCGCTCAAAAACGGAATGAACGCCCATATTACCAAACCGCTGGACATGGATGTTTTTATTGCGGTGCTTAAAGAATTCCTCCATTGAGGGATGGGGATGTTCCGGGCAAAAGCCCGCAGGAGGGGACATTGTGCGTACATGCGGCATCGGTTTGGCGACAGCAGACAGTACAACAGGAGGTGGACAATGAGAATAGGAGCACAGCTTTACACAGTAAGGGCGTATACCCAGAATGAGAAAGATTTTGCGTATACGGTGGAAAAGATTGCGGATATGGGGTACAAGACCGTGCAGCTTTCCGCTGTCGGCAAAGATTTGCGTCCGGAATGGATCCGGGAAACCTGCGACCGCTTCGGATTGGAAATCGTGCTGACCCACAGCGACTGTAACCGGATTTTGTACGATACCAAAAAGCTGATCGCCGAACACGATATTCTGGGCTGTAAGTATATCGGGCTGGGCGCGATGCCGGACAAGTACCGGACGCCGGAATGGCTGTACCGTTTTGCGCAGGATTTTAAAGAACCCGCCAAAATGATCGCAGAGGCCGGAAAGCTTTTCATGTATCATAACCATGATTTTGAATTCCGCAGGTTTGCGGCGCAGGGCGCGCCGGATGCGTCCGAAAAAAAGAGGGTGATCGAATATCTTGCGGATTGGTTTGCGCCGCAGGAGATGGGCTTTACGCTGGATACTTTTTGGGTGCAGGCGGCGGGCGGCGATGTGTGCCAGTGGATCGCAAAACTCAAAGACAGGATTCCCTGTGTGCATGCAAAAGACATGGAAGTGGCAAAACAGGGGCCTGTGATGGCTCCGGTGATGGAGGGCAACATGAACTTTGCGGCTATTCTGGAAGCGCTCAAGGATAGCTGCTGCGAACATCTGCTGGTGGAACAGGACACCTGTCAGACCAGTCCTTTTGACTGTCTGCAGGCCAGTTACCGGAATCTGGCGGGGGCATTGTTATAACGGAGAACGGAGGCAGCACTATGGAAAAGGTGAGACTTGGGATTATCGGGATCGGGAATATGGGGAGCGATCACGCAAGGAGCCTGCTGGAGGGAAAAGTGCCGGAAATGGAACTTGCGGCGGTGGCGGATTTGCGGGAAACCAGAAGGCGGTGGGCCAAAGAGAATCTTCCGGATTCGGTACGTATTTTTGAGGACGGGGACAGCCTGATCGGGGCGCATTGCTGTGATGCGGTGCTGGTGGCCACGCCCCACTATGACCACCCCCGGTTTGTGATAAAAGCATTGGAGAACGGCCTGCATGTGATGAGCGAAAAGCCTGCCGGGGTGTATACCAGGCAGGTGCGGGAAATGAACGAGGCAGCGGCGCGTTCCGATAAGACGTTTGCCATGATGTTTAACCAGCGTACCAACCATGTGTACCGCAAGATGAAAGAGATGGTGGAGGGCGGCGAATACGGGGCCATAAAACGGGTAAACTGGATTATCACCGACTGGTACCGTTCGCAGGCATATTATAATTCCGGCGGCTGGCGCGCCACCTGGGCAGGGGAGGGCGGCGGCGTGCTGCTCAACCAGTGTCCCCACAACCTGGATTTGCTGCAGTGGATCTGCGGGATGCCGGTAAAAGTGCAGGCGTTTTGCCATAACGGGAAATGGCATGACATTGAGGTGGAGGATGATGTGACCGCCTACATGGAGTTTGCAAACGGCGCAACCGGGGTATTTGTGACGACCACGGCGGACGCCCCGGGAACCAACCGTTTTGAGGTGACGCTGGAACGCGGAAAACTGGTCTGCGAGGACGGGCAGCTTACGTTTTACGAACTGGAGGAGAACGAGAGAACTTACTGTTTCGAGACGGCGGAAGGTTTTGCAAAGCCTGCGGGGCATTTTGTAAAACTTGAGACGGACGGGGAGAATTTGCAGCATATCGGGGTACTGCGCGCTTTTGCCGCCAACATTCTGCGCGGGGAGCCGCTGGTAGCCAAAGGGTGTGAGGGGATTAACGGACTGACGCTTTCCAATGCCATGCATTTGTCCTCCTGGCTGGGAAGGGCGGTGACGCTGCCGATAGACGAGGATTTGTTTTTGGAAAAACTCAATGAACTGCGTGCGGCTTCTTCGGAAAAGAAAGCGGTGCGGGAGGTGACTTTTGACACCAAGGGAAGCTATGGCACGAATAAATAACGGCGGTGGCGGCAGGCTATGAAGTTTTGGGACTGCCGCCCTCACCGTTTTACCGGCTTGCCCGCCGGATATCCGCGCATGTAAACATGTCCATATGTGCGGCTGCCGGGGCATTTATAACAGTCTGACAGAAAATGGGGAAAGAGATATGATGCAGTTTGCCGGAAAATCCGTATGTAAAGGGATTGCGCTGGGGCCGGTCAGGGTATGGAAGAAACGAAAGGATCCGGTGGAACGGGGCGTCGCGCAGGATACAAGCGCAGAGATCGGAAAGGTTTTGTCGGCGTGCGCGCAGGCGAAGCAGCAGCTGCAGCGCCTATATGGAAAAGCGCTGGGGGAAGTGGGAAAAGAGGGCGCCGCCATTTTGGAAGCGCAGCGGATGATACTGGAGGACGAGGCATATTTGGAGGCAATCCGTAACAAGATCCGCACGGAGGAGGTGTGCGCGACATATGCCGTCGCTGAGGCCGGGGAGAAAATCTCGGATATGTTTTCGCAAATGCGGGATGAGGAGATCCGGGAACGGGCGGCGGATGTAAAGGATGTTTCGGACCGTTTGATCCGCATTCTGGAAGGGGAAGGGGAGGACGGACTGCCAAAGGGCAGTCCCGCCATTATCGTAGCGCGGGATTTGAGTCCCAGCCAGACTGTGCAGATGGAGAAAGGGAAGGTCCTCGGCATTGTGACGGTGCGCGGTTCCGAGAATTCCCATGTTTCGATACTTGCACGTATGAAAAACATCCCCACCCTGATCGGCGTGCCCGTTGATCTGGCAAAAATCGCCACGGGGATGGAAGCGGCGGTGGACGGATTTTTGGGAAAGGTAACTTTCGAGCCGGATGAAACCGTGCGCCGACAGGTAAAAAGCCGGATGGAGGAAGAGGAAAAGAACCGTGTCCTGTTGGGAAAACTGAAAGGAAAACCTACCGTAACCCCGGACGGCCGCTATATCCGCCTGTGCGCAAATATCGGGTGTGTGGGTGACCTGGAGGGTGCGCTGGAAAACGACGCGGACGGAATCGGGTTGTTCCGCAGCGAATTTTTGTATTTGGGCAGGGACAGCTTTCCGACGGAGGAAGAACAGTTTTGGGCGTATAAGCAGGCTGTACAGAAGATGGCGGGCAAAGAGGTGGTCATCCGCACCATGGATATCGGCGCGGATAAGCAGATAGGATACCTGAACCTGGAAAAAGAAGAAAATCCTGCAATGGGCTGCCGGGGTATCCGGATTTGCCTAAAGCGGCCGGAAATTTTCAAGACACAGCTCCGGGCGCTGCTGCGTGCCGCCGTATATGGCGATCTTGCGGTTTTATATCCGATGATCACGTCGGCGGAGGAAGTGCGTCAGATATTTGAAATTGTCAGGCAGGCGCAGGGGGAACTGGACGCTGCAGGCATTCCGTACAAATGTCCCAGGCAGGGCGTTATGATCGAAACGCCTGCGGCCGTGATGGTGAGCGGCGAACTGGCAGGCCTGGCGGATTTTTTCAGCATCGGCACCAACGACCTGATTCAGTATACGCTGGCGGTGGACAGGCAGAACGAAAGGCTGGCAGATTTTTATAACCCCTGGCACCCGGCGGTCTGGGAGATGATCCGGCTGGTCGTAAAAAACGCCCATGCCTGCGGGAAACGGGTGGGCATATGCGGGGAACTGGGAGCCGATTTGCGGATGACGGGCGCGTTTATCCGTATGGGTGTGGATGAGTTGTCCGTGGCGCCGTCCATGATATTGCCCATCCGACAGGCGGTCAGGGGTTACGTCCCTGACCTTCGCGAGGTATAACCCTCCGGAAAGTATCAACCACCGGTTGAATTTTGGGGGGCTGATTCCCTTTGTGCGTTATTGTCTTTTTCCGGGCATCCGCCTATAGTAAAAGAAAAAAATCTAAAAGGGGGAAGCGACAGATGGACAATTTAAAAACCGGGGAAGTTATTATGAAAAGGCGCAAGGAACTGGGGCTCACCCAGAATCAGCTTGCGCAGTCGCTCAACATTTCTTTTCAGGCGGTGTCCAAGTGGGAGAACGGCACGGCACATCCCGATATTGCCATACTTCCCAAGCTGGCGCAGGAACTGCATACGACCATTGACGCGCTGCTTGGATATAACAGTGTAGTGGCGGATTATGACAACCGATACAATACGGAAGGATATTATTGGGGATTGACGCCAAACCTTATTTGTTACGATGTTATGAGGATCCTGCCGCCCATCCGGCCGTACCGCGTGCTGGACATCGGCTGTGGGGAAGGCAAGGATGCCGTTTTTTTTGCCAAATGCGGTTACGACGTGACGGCGTTTGACGTATCCCAGGCGGGAATTGAAAAGGCGCAAAAGCTTGCCGGGCATAATAAAGTCGGAGTCAGGTTTTTTAAGGCGGATGTGTTTGATTACCGGCCCGACACGGAATTTGACATTATATTCAGCAGCGGAGTGTTTCATTTCCTCACAAAAGGGCAGAGGGAAGAATTTTGCGAAAATTTGAAGGCGCATACCACAAAAGGCGGTATCAATGCCCTGAATGTGTTTGTCAAAAAACCGTTTATCAAACGTGCGCCGGATAGTACCAGGGATGAGAATAAACGGCATCCGTGGCGGTCGGGGGAGTTATTTGGTTATTATCACGATTGGATGTTCCATGTCTGCAAAGAAGAAGTTTTTGACTGTAACAGCGGGGGAAAGCCACACCAGCACTGCATGGATACGCTCATTGCGCAGAAAAAAATGTAGGACGGGCCAGGGATGTGACCGAAAAAGAAGCGTGCCGGGGAAATACAGAAAGGCTTTGGCATGACGATACCGGCTGTTTGGACAAGGGAGAGAACTGTGAAAGAAATCGTAATGCGTTATATCAAGCCCTGGTTTCCGCAGATGGGAGCCGGGCTGGCCATCAAATTTACCGGTACGGTTATGGATTTGTTTATTCCGTACATATTGGCGCATATCATTGACACCGTGATTCCTGCGGGGAACAGGGGAAAAATTCTCTGGTGGGGGGTGGGGATGCTGCTTTGTTCGTTTTTGGCGGTGGCCTTTAATGTGATTGCCAACCGGAAAGCCTCCCGGGTGGCGGCGGACGTGATTCAAAAGCTGCGCCATGATCTGTTTGAAAAGATTCTGTTTTTGTCCAACCGGCAGATGGATGCTTTCACAAAGCCGTCGCTGATTTCCAGAATGACTTCGGATACTTATGACCTGCAGCAAACGGTGGCCAGGATCCAGCGGATGGGGGTGCGCGCGCCGATCTTGCTGGTGGGCGGCATTGTCGTTACCTTTACGCTGGATTACGCCATGGCGCTTGTGCTTTTGGCCGTACTGCCCCTGCTTACCATCCTGACCGTGGCGGTTTCCAAAAAAGGAATTCCCATTTATGCCCGGCAGCAGACGCTTGCCGACCGCATGGTGCGGGTGGTGCGGGAGGACATTGCCGGGATCCGGGTTATTAAAGCGCTGTCCAAGACAGACTATGAGACGGAGAAATTCCGGGATGTCAATAAAAGCGTGGTGGAGCAGGAGAAAAAAGCGGGTATGGTGATGGCGGTGATGAATCCTTCCATGACCATATTGTTAAACCTTGGACTGGTGGGGGTTATCCTTACCGGCGCTTTCCGGGTGCAGGAGGGAACTTCGGAAGTGGGAAAAATTCTTGCCTTCACGACGTATTTTACGATCATTTTAAATGCCATGCTGTCCATCACCAGAATTTTTTCCATGGTTTCCCGCTCCATCGCCTCCGGCAACCGCGTCTGGGAGGTGTTGTGCGCAGAGCCGCAGATTGGAACGGCAGAGCCGGATGCGGGAGAGGCGGCAGGCGCAGGGGACGTGGAAATCCTGTTTGACCATGTGACGTTTTCGTATTATCAGGGACAGCAGCCCAGTGTCCGGGATATCAGTTTCAGCGTCAAAAAAGGGGAGACGCTGGGGATTATCGGTGAGATCGGCTCCGGAAAATCCACGGTTTTAAGTTTGATGATGCGCTTTTACGATCCGGACAGCGGAACCGTCCGGATAGGGGGGCGGGATGTCAGAACCTATGCGCCGGGGGCGCTCAAGGAAAAATTCGGGGTGGTATTTCAAAACGATATGATTTTCGAGGATACCATAGCGGGAAATGTGTCTTTGGGAAGAACGCTTTCCGCCCGGCAGATACAGGACGCCCTTGCCCATGCGCAGGCCAGCGAGTTTGTGGAAGGGCGTAAGGAGCAGGAGGAGGACGCCTTGAATATCCGGGGCGCCAATCTGAGCGGCGGGCAGAAGCAGCGGGTTTTGATTG
Organism: Lachnospiraceae bacterium UBA3332; assembly: GCA_002361095.1. Taxonomy (GTDB): domain Bacteria; phylum Bacillota; class Clostridia; order Lachnospirales; family Lachnospiraceae; genus Gallintestinimicrobium. The sequence continues at coordinate 2,137 of DERU01000174.1, read as the reverse complement.
CGCGGGCGCTGGCCGCAAACCCTGAAATTTTGGTTTTGGACGATTCCTCCAGCGCGCTGGATTACCGGACGGACGCGAAGCTGCGGCAGGATATCCGAAAATACTTTGCGGATACTACGCTGGTGATTGTGGCCCAGCGCGTCAGTTCCATCCGGCATGCGGATCACATTTTGGTGTTGGAAAACGGGGAAATGATCGGGTACGGCAGCCATGCCCAGCTGATGGAACAATGCGCAGTATATCGGGAAATCAGCCATTCCCAGATGGGGGATCCGGCCGGAAGGGGGGAAGCGGTTCGATGAAAAAGACGGATAAGCGGTATTCCCGCCGCACGCTTTTGAAGCTGGGATCGTATTTGCTGCAGGAAAAGCGGCTTCTTTTCGTGGCAGTCATATGTACGTTTGGAAGCAATTTATTTGCGCTCATCGGGCCGCGCCTCACCGGTTTTGCCATCGGCGCAATCGAGGGCGGCAAGGGAGCGGTGGATTTTTCCAAGGTATTTTATTATGCCGGATGGATGGCGGTTTTTTACGTGGTGTCGGCCCTGATGGCTTACGGACTGCAGGTGCTGATGATCACCGTCAGCCGGAGGGTGGTTTACCGGATGCGGCAGGCGTTGTTTGAGAAACTTCTGGACCTTCCGGCGGGATATTTTGACGTCCACCAGACGGGGGATATCATCAGCCGTATTTCCTATGATATCGACACGGTAAACGCCTCTTTATCCAATGACCTGGTACAGCTTTTGACCACGGTAATTACCGTGGTAGGGGCGCTTCTGATGATGATTGCGATTTCCCCGGCACTGGTTTTGGTGTTTGCCTTTACCGTGCCGCTGTCCATGTTTCTCACAAAATACATCACGGGAAAGACAAGGCCGCTGTTTAGGCAGCGCTCGGCCAAATTGGGGGAGTTGAACGGTTTTGTGGAGGAGATGATCAGCGGACAAAAGACGCTGAAAGCGTACGGGCGGGAGGCTTATACCATCGGGCGGTGCGACATAAAAAACGAGGAAGCGGCGGAGGCGTTTTACCGGGCGGAATATTACGGCAGCATTGTAGGACCCTGCGTGAACTTTGTCAACAATCTGTCCCTTTCCCTGACGGGGGTGTTCGGGGCGTTTTTGTATTTGGCAGGCAGGATGACCATCGGGGATATTTCTTCTTTTGTGCTGTATTCCAGAAAATTTTCCGGGCCCATCAACGAGGCGGCAAATATCGTGAGCGAACTGCAGTCTGCGCTGGCTGCGGCGGAACGGGTGTTTTCCCTGATGGAGGAGGAGACGGAAAAGGCGGATGCCCCAAACGCCTCTGTGCTTTCGGATGTGGAAGGGGAGGTGGCGCTTAACCATGTGAGTTTCGGATACCGGCCGGATAAAATTATCCTTCACGACTTGAGCTTTACGGCGGTTCCGGGAAAACTGGTGGCGGTCGTGGGCCATACCGGGGCAGGCAAAACGACGCTGATTAATCTTCTGATGCGCTTTTACGATCCGCAGGAGGGACATATTTGTGTGGATAAAAAGCCGATCCTGGAAGTGACGAGGAAAAGCCTGCGCCTGGCGTACGCCATGGTATTACAGGATACCTGGCTGTTTACCGGAACGGTTTTTGAAAACCTTTCTTATGGAAAAGTCCAGGCTACCCGGGAGGAGGTTATAAAAGCGGCGAAAGCGGCTTACATCCATTCCTTTATTATGCGCCTGCCCCAGGACTATGACACGGTGCTGACGGATGAGGGGACGAATATTTCCAAGGGCCAAAAGCAGCTGCTTACCATTGCGCGGGCGATGCTTCTGGACGCGCCGATGCTGATTTTGGACGAGGCTACCTCCAATGTGGATACGCGCACGGAAATCCGGATTCAAAAGGCGATGCGCAACCTGATGCAGGATAAGACCTGTTTTGTCATTGCCCACCGGCTTTCCACGATCCAAAACGCCGACCTGATTTTGGTGATGGACGGCGGGGAAGTGGTGGAAAAGGGAACCCACCGGGAACTGATGGAGCAAAACGGGATGTACCGCAGACTTTACGAAGCCCAATTTGAATAGTGGGATACGGAAATCAATTTTACAGCCGGGACGGGAAAGCATGGGCGGAAGGAGGGACAACGGCAGCAGAGGATCCGCAGGCAT